>CAZEAX010000723.1:0-1999 GCA_964510405.1 uncultured Streptomyces sp.
CAGATGCAGCGTCGAGCCCTTAGTGCACAGGCGGCCAAAGTTCGCCGGATGCGCGGGGTCGCCGCGCACGCCGGTGACACGTTCACCGTCGGTCTCGATGACAACACCGCAGCCGACGCCGCAATAGCAACAGGTTGATTTGACTTCTCGCATGGAAACGCTTTAGCAACCGACGTGCCAGTGAGATAGCTTATTCAAATCATGATGATAAAACCGTAACCTCACTGTAATACCGAATTTTCGCCAGCTCGCAGTGCACGCAATACGCGGAGCGCCTCATGTTGGTGCGCCGCGCCGATTATGCTGGATCAAGATCGGGCGAGAATCGGCAACTGCGATTTGCCACCCAGGTACGCACCGACGGTGAGCATCGCCGGCGCGCGCGCCAGCAATGCCGTCGCCATTGCGGCGGCAAGCGGCCGCGTCGCCAGGCTTGCGAATATCGCAGCGGCGTGCACGCGGCGCGCAAAATTCCGGCGCCAGCTTGCCGCATATTCGCGGGCGAGTGCCGCCGTGCCACGACCCGCCAGGATGTCGCGTTGATTCGCAATGAGCTGGCCGCACAGCAGCCACGACGACTGGATCGCCATGCTGATGCCCTCCGCCACCAGCGGATGGGCTTCGCCGGCCGCATTGCCTACCGCGAAAATTCCGTCGTCGCGAAACGCGCGTATGCCCGGCCGGATCGGCCCTGCGGACAACCAGGCAGCGTCGCGAGTCGCGTCGGCGAGCGCATTTTCAACTCCGCGGCACGAGGCGCGGATGTGCGTGATGATTGCGTCGGCGGCTTTGGTGTTCGGATGCTCGCGGCGGCAGCGCGCCAGTCTGTCGCGCCGGATGCAGCAAGACAGGCTCACGCGCCCGCCATCGCTATGCACCATGCCGCCGTAGCCGCCGGGAAACAGCAGCAGCGGCATCAGCGCGGCGGGCAGGCCGCAATTGCAGAAGTGCGCCTTGAATGCGAAGAGATCGGAGGCGCGCGGCACTGCGGCCTGGCACTGTGTTGGCAACCGGCCGGGCTCCCACGAACCATGCGCGGCAATTACGATGCGTGCATTTAGCGTTGCGGACTTACGTTCCTCCTTCGCCACCGCAGTTGCCGTGTAGCCGTCTGCCACGCGCGTAAGGTCGGTCAGCGTCCACGGCTGCCACACCGCGGCCCCCGAAATCGCGGCGGCATTCAACATCATCGTATCAAAATGCTCACGGCCCAGCGCCCGGCCGTAGAAGTCCGGGCCGTCGCACGGCAGCGGCATGTCGGCAGCGAGCATCGTGTCGCCGGCGTACAAGCCAATCTGCCGCACCGGCGGCCCGGCTTGCGCGAGATAAGAGGCGGCGAGTCCGAATTCGCGCAGCAATGACAGGCTGGTTGCCGACATGAATTCGCCGCAGACTTTGCGGCGCGGAAATCGCGCCTTTTCGATCAGCGCCACCGACCAGCCCGCGCGGGCAAGCATGAACGCGGCGGTCGCGCCCGCCGGGCCTGCCCCGATGACCAGCGCATCGTATGATTTCATTGCGCAAATTCCGGTACTGCGACGGTGCCGCGGTTAACGCGGCGGGTCGCCACGAAATAGTGGCTGAATAATCCGTACGCACCCTCCTGCAGCGTCCAGGCGGTGCGCTCCTGCCACAAGCCGGACAACTCCTGATTTCTGAAGCCGGCGCGCACGCTCACGACGGCATCGTGCCGGGTGACGTCGTTGCAGCCGATGAGCCCCAGCAAATGACTGCCCAGCAGCGCGCCGTGCGAACGCCGCGGCTCGCATGCGATCAACACGCGCGTGCGTTGCGCGAGCTGCCGCAGCAGCGCGGACAATTCCGCCGTATCGAAATGATGCAGAAAAAGATTGGCGACGATGACGTCCGGAACTGCTGCCGCAGGTTGCGTGAGCCACGCGCAGGCATCCGCCGCCACGAGTTGCGTCTGCCATCCGCCGGCGGCGAGTTTCTCGCGCGTCGCCGGACTGACGAGAGGTTGCTGATCGAGCAGAACGAC
>CAZEAX010000724.1:0-1999 GCA_964510405.1 uncultured Streptomyces sp.
TGCTGTCCTCCAATTGACCTGCAATGACTGCCGGAACCAGTCAGGCGCGACTGCGGCAGGTGCGCGGTTCGTTGCATGCGGCCGCGCTCGTTTTATTCCGTTCACTCCCGCAAAAATTGTATCACGGGCTATTTGCCGCATTAACCCTGTTTGTGCGCCGAATCTAAGCTCGCCGTCTCGCGCAACAACGGGCATAATGGCAACTGGCCGCGAAGCAGGAGTCGCGGCAACGAACAATGGCGGGCCCCCCCGCATTGCACGGTAGTGAACCTGGTCAGGTCCGGAAGGAAGCAGCCAAAGCTATTCTCTGCAAGTGCCGGGGACCAGGCTCGCCACCCTTTTTCTTTTGCGATATCATAGCGATACACGAGAATATTCGGGAATGCCCAAGGACCTTATAGTGAAAAACGCCAAATACCTGATTGCCGTGGCCGCGCTCGTGGCCAGCCCCGCAGTGCACGCCATAGACGGCGTGTCTATTGTTTACGGGCACTCCGATTCTTCGAACGTTAATGTGAACATGGGCCGGGCCGGCGTGCAATGGGACTGGAACAAGAAACTCGTTGAATTGGGCAACTGGAATCTGGGCGGCTATTGGGAATCGGACGCCGGTTACTGGAGCAATAGCAGCGTCGCCAGAACGCACGCCAACATAATGGATATCGGCTTCACGCCGGTATTCCGGATCCAGCAGACAACCCGCTCCTTCATTGCGCCGTACGCCGAAGCTGCAGTGGGCCTGCATTTCCTGTCGGCGACCTCGCTCAATGCGCAGCGGCAGTTCGGCAGCAGCTTCCAGTTCGGCGATCACCTGGGCGCCGGTATCCGCTTCGGCGACAAAGGCCAGTACGACGTCGGCTACCGTTACCAGCATTTTTCCAATGCCGGCATCAAGGAGCCGAACCAGGGCATCAATTACAACGAACTGCGTCTGCAATATCATTTCTAGCGCGGCGCGGCGGTGCGCGGCCGTCATGAAACACATGGCCTTTGTCTAACGTTTACGCCGGCGGCTATTCCACGTGAGTCAGGCTCTTGCCCGCAAGTGGCGCCCCCGGACATTCGCCGAGCTCGTCGGCCAGGAACACGTTGTCAAGGCGCTGACCAACGCGCTGACGCAGCAGCGGCTGCACCACGCCTATCTCTTCACGGGTACGCGCGGCGTCGGTAAAACGACGCTGGCGCGCATTATCGCGAAAGCGTTGAACTGCGAGACCGGGATCACCGCGACGCCGTGCGGCAAATGCGCGGCCTGCGTGGAGATCGATGCCGGACGGTTCGTCGATCTGATCGAGCTCGATGCGGCCTCGAACACGCAGGTCGACAATATGCGCGACCTGCTCGAAAACGCACTTTACGCGCCGACCAGCGCGCGGTTCAAGGTTTACATCATCGACGAAGTGCACATGCTGTCGCGCAGTGCGTTTAACGCGATGCTGAAGACGCTCGAAGAGCCGCCGGGCCACGTCAAGTTCATTCTGGCGACGACCGATCCACAGAAGATTCCCGTGACGGTTTTGTCGCGTTGCCTGCAGTTCAACTTGAAGCAGATTCCACAGGCGCAAATCAGGGAGCAGCTTAAGAAAATCCTCGCGCTCGAAGAAGTCGCCGGCGACGACGAGGCGTTGACGTTGCTCGCACGCGCCGCGCACGGCAGCATGCGCGACAGCCTGAGCCTGCTGGATCAGGCGATTGCGCACGGAGGCGGACGCGTCGAACACGCGTCGGTGCGCGCGATGCTGGGCAGCGTAGAGCAGGAATATCTGCGCGATATTCTTTACGCGCTGCAACGGCAGGACGGCCCAGCGCTGATCGCAGTGGCCGATCGCATGGCCGAACGCAGCCTTTCGTTTGAAATTGCCCTGCAGGATCTGGCGACGCTGCTGCATCGCATAGCCTTGGCGCAGACGGTGCCGCAAGCCATCGCCGCAGACGATCCGGATCATGCCGCCATCATGGATCTCGCCGCAGGTTTCAGCGCGGAGGAAATCCAGTTGCT
>CAZEAX010000725.1:0-1990 GCA_964510405.1 uncultured Streptomyces sp.
CGGCATCGGCGGCGAAGCGGTATTGCAATCGGGCAAGGTTTTGCGCGCGCATATCCTCGAAGTCGCCGCCGCGATCCTGCAGACCGGCGGCGAAATGCTCGACGTGCGCAACGATCATGTCGTCGACGTGCGCACCGGCGAAGTGAAGCTCACGCTCGCCGAGCTCGGCCGCATCGCTTATTTCCGCCCCGACACGCTGCCGATGGATTTCCAGTCGGAACTGATGGTCACGCGCCACTACACGCCGCGCGGCTACGGTTTTGCTTTCACCAACGGCATGCAGGCGTCGCTCGTCGAAGTCGATATCGAAACGGGCTTCGTCAAGCTGCTCAAACATTGGTGCGTCGAAGACTGCGGCACCATCATCAATCCGCAGCTCGTCGACGAGCAAATTCGCGGCGGCATCGTGCAGGGCATCGGCGGCGCGCTGTTCGAGCACTGCATCTACAGCCCCGAAGGACAGTTGGTCAACGGCAACATGGCGGAATACCTGGTGCCGATGGCGGGCGAAATGCCGGACATCGAGATCGGCCACGTCGTCACGCCAACCAAGACGTCCGAACTCGGCGCCAAAGGCGCGGGCGAAGCGGGCACCGCCGGCGCGCCGGGCGCGGTGATGAATGCGATCAACGATGCGCTGCGCCCGTTCAAGGCGCGCGTCACCGCGCAGCCCGTGACACCGGAACGAATTTTGAAGGCCCTGGGTAAAGTCTAGTGCCGGCATTCGATTCAGCGGCTTTCGGCAAGCGCTTCACGCATCGCACGGCCGCCGCGCGCGACATCCGGATGCACTATGTCGAAGGCGGCAGCGGCGAGCCCGTGCTGCTGGTGCCCGGCTGGCCGCAATCATGGTACGCGTGGCGGCACGTGATGCCGATGCTGGCGGACAAGCACCGCGTGATCGCGATCGATCCGCCGGGCCTCGGCGACTCGGGCGCACCGGCGGCGTACGATACCGCGACCATCGCAGACTATATCGGGGCGCTGCTCGACACGCTGGGGCTCGAACAGATCGCATACGTCGGGCACGACGTCGGCGCCTGGATCGGTTATGCATTCGCGGCGCGCCATCCCGACAGAGTGCGCTGTCTCACGCTCATCGACGCCGCGATTCCCGGCATCGCGCCGGCCGACGCGTTTGCGCTGACGCCGGAACGCATCAACAAGACGTGGCATTTCTCGTTCAACGCACTGCGCGATTTGCCGGAAGCGCTCGTCGCCGGCCGCGAACGGCTGTACCTCGAATGGTTGTTCAACGCGCGGTCATTCGACAAAACCGCCATCGTCGATGCCGCGCTGGCCGAATACACGCGCGTTTATGCGGCGCCCGGCGCGATGGGCAGGGGCTTCGCCTATTACCGCGCGATATTCGATTCGATGGCGCAGAACAAAACGACCGCCGCGACGAAGCTCTTGATGCCAGTGCTGGCGCTCGGCGGGGAGCACTGGATGGGACCGCTGATGGAAGCGATGATCGCGCCCGTCGTGCGCGATTTGCGCGTCGAAATCATCGCCGGCAGCGCGCATTTCGTGCCGGAGGAAGCGCCCGCGGAACTCTGCCGGATTGTGCAGGAAGTCCTCGACAAAACCTGATCCCGCGGCGAAGCTTGGCGTCACGGTCTCCGCACGACGGTGGAATTGCGGGCGGATTTACGGGTAAACTTCGTACTTATGAATGACAAGGCAAAAATCGCCCCCGACGAGCGGTTCATGACCTACACGGTCACCGCGTTGGGCCCCGAAAGCTGGTTCGTCGACAGCACCAAAGGGACGTCAGGCTACTCGTTCCGCTCGCTGCCGGAGGCGGAGCGCTTCGCCATCACGCTGGCGCAGCGCAATGTGCCGAGCCGGGTCTGCATCCTGGGCGCCGACGGCGAAATCGTCACCGAGAAGATCTTCGACCAACCGGCCGACGCCGCCGGTTAAAAACGCCTCGCGCCACCTACACCGCGCAATACCGGTCCTGGATCGCCTGGTCCGCGAGCAGGTT
>CAZEAX010000726.1:0-1979 GCA_964510405.1 uncultured Streptomyces sp.
GCCCGATCACCGAGCAGTTCAAGGGAAACCTGACATTCCCCGCCGGCGACGACCTGTCGGCCGATGAATTCATCGCCAACATGAAAGCAATCAAGCACCTGCCCCAGTCCGCGGTCCAACTGGCCAAAGAAATGAAGCTCGACCCCACCGACCCGGCCACGCACGCCAGCGTCGGCGAATTCCTCCTCGAAGGGCTCTACGTCAACAACCGCCTGAGCAAGTTCAGCTCAAACGGCAAGACGTTTTTCAAGCGGTAATGCCGCCCCCGAACGAGAGCTTGAAAAATGCGGTGCGCATCGCGGAGCTCGCATTCATCGGGTATTGCGATCGCCGCTACAGAATGAAATGTAGGGTGGGCATCGCCCACCGCTTTTTTTATCGAGCGCCAAAAACCCTGCCCGAGCCGTACGATGGGTGTACTCGCCAATACTGTCCGGCATTTTCATCAACTCCGAATTAACACAATCTTAACTTGCGCTTTTGCCTTTTGGTTGGCATCCTGATCGTCCTGTGAGTGACACGCCACCGGAGATCATCGAACCGACCCGACGCGTCGAACGCATCCTCGACACCGCCATGCGGTTGTTCGATCAGCATGTGCCGACAACGCCGACGCACGGCAACGAGCGACTGCACCTGCGCGGCGTCATCGGCGTGCTGCTGGCCGGGGCGTTTCATCCGGCGATGCGCTCGTTGCGGACGATCGATGACCTGAGTCTGTCTCCAGCCGTTCAGCAGCTCAGCGGCGTGGAGCGGGTGGCACGCTCGACCCTCTCCGATGCACTGGCCAAGTTCGATCCGGAGCAGCTTCGGCCGCTGATCAACGCGCTGCAAAGCCAGATTCCCCGACTGCAACGCCTGGACCCCGAGACCGCCCTGCTGACACGCCAGATCATTGCCGCCGATGGTTCGTGGTTCAATCTCGCGGGCGAGGTTACGCACGCCATCGCCTGTCGTCGCGGCAATGCGGGCAAGCAGTCGCGGGTGCGACTGAATCTGCAGTTGGACGTCGATGCCTGGCTGCCCACAGACTGGGACGTCAGTGGCAAAGGGGACGGGAACGAAGCCAACGCGTTCATGCGCCGGCTCCAGGGCGACTGCATCTATGTCGTGGACCGCAACTTCGTGCACTTTGGCTTTATCAACGCGGTGCTGGCCGCGGGGTCGAACCTGGTGCTGCGGATGAAGAAGAACGTGGGGTTCGACGTGCACGCCAGCGGCGAAGTGACGGATCAGGATAAGGCCCACGGCGTGCTGCGGGACCAGATCGGCGTTCTGAGCGGGCCCCGGAGCCGGGGCAATGGGGATGCACGATCCTGCACCGCGTTGCCACCGGCACAGACGCTGCGGCAGGTGACGGTGTGGGATGCGAAGAACCAGTGCGAACTGGTTCTGTTGACCGATCTGCTGGACGTGCCGGCGTATGTGATCGGCGTGTTGTACCGTTTGCGTTGGCAAATCGAATTGTTTCTGCGCTGGCTGAAGGTGTTGGCGTGTTTCGATCACCTGATCAGCCAGAGCGCGCGGGGCACGACGACCCAGTTTTACGTTGCGGTATTGATGACGCTGTTGATTCATCTCCAGACCGGACTTCGCGTGAGCAAGTACGCGTTGCTGTGGGTGGGTTGGGTGGCCGCCGGCCAGGTTTCGACCGAGAAGATGGCCGAGGCGATGGCCCGACACGAACGGGAACGCGAGTTGGCCCGCGCCCGTCGCGCGAAAAAATCGGCGATCTGAAGAAGGCGACTTTGCGCGCACGAGGTCGTCCACGCTGCTGCATGCGCGTTCCGTGCCGAAGATACATTCAAAACGTGATTCCACGCCCGAATCCTCTCGCGGGTCGGTCCGCATCGAGATAAAATGCCGGACGGTATTGGCGAGTACACCCATCCTACGTTTTGGTGACGTAGGCGTAGCGACAATATTTCGGTCGGGTACTCGCCCATCGTCCGGGCGCGCGCGATGCAACGGCCGGGCGA
>CAZEAX010000727.1:0-1974 GCA_964510405.1 uncultured Streptomyces sp.
TCTGTGTGCTCAAGGAGGGCTGAAGGTGCGTTGATCTCAGGCGTGTGCTGCCGGGTTGATTGCCGCGGTTGCGGTCTATGGAGAGGAACCCGCGCGGGCAATGGGCGTCGCGCCAAAGTCGCCTTCGCACTGGTTGTTGATAACGCGGCAGCCTAGCTGTCTTGTATTGCAGATTTGTTACATTCTACGCCAAAAGTTCGGCGCGCTTGCTGCGCGCAAAATCGGTGCGACTATGCGACGGGCATGGTCGCCTCGTCGTGCGCGCGCTCGCCGAACGAGACGGGGTGCGGGCGGCGCACGAGCTCCATACGGCCGTCATAGTGCTCGACGACCGCCGTGCAGCTGTCGACCCAGTCGCCGCAATTGATGTAGGTCAGGCCGCCGATTCGCTTGATGGCCGGCGTGTGGATGTGGCCGCAAATCACGCCGTCCAGCTGACGCTGCCTGGCGCTGTGCACGACCGATTCCTCGAAATTGCTGATGAAGCTTACCGCGTGCAGCACGTTGCGCTTTGCATAATCGGCGAGCGACCAGTGACCGCTGACACCCAGCTTGCGCCGCACGAGCGAAAGCAGGCGGTTTACGTGCACGAGCCAGGTGTAGGAAATATCGCCCAGGATGGACACCCAGCGATGATACGTAGTCACCTGATCGTATTCGTCGCCGTGCAGCAACAGGTAACGTTGGCCGTCCGCCGCCGTATGCACATAGTCGCGCACCAGGTTGATGTCGCCGAACGCGCTGCCGATGTATTCGCGCAGCGCTTCGTCATGATTGCCCGGAATCAGATAAATGCGCGCGCCGTGGCGGGCTTTCTTGAGGATCTTCTGCACCACCGTGTTTTGCAGCTCGGGCCAGTAAATGCCGCGGCTCATCGCCCAGAAATCGATGATGTCGCCGACCAGAAAAATATTTTCGCAATCGTATTCGCGCAGCAGCGCAAGCAGCTCTTCGGCGCGGCATGCCCGCGTGCCGAGATGAATGTCCGACAGAAACAGCGAGCGTGCACTGATCGTGGCCGGTTCGGGTGGCGTCATCAACATGCGGCGGCGGCCCACGGCGTTGCGGGCGGCGGGTTTGCGCAGGAAGACGAACGCTCTGCGAACGCGGGACGCCCGGCGTGCAAACTCAGGCGGATAATTGCACCCCGGCAGGCGCTCTTTGCTCGTACAGGTCGATTGCATCCAGCAGCGCGGTTTCAAATTCGTTGTGGACTGCTTCCCAGTCGATGCGCTCGGCAGTCTCGCGCGCACGCATGCGCAGGCTTACGATGCGCTGCGGGTCGCCGGCCAGGTGCGTGGCGCGCGCAACGAATTCGTCCGCGTTGTCGTAAGCCGCGACGAGGCCGTTGCGGCCGTTACGAATATGCTCGCTGGCTGCCGCGTAATCGTACGCAATCACGGCAAGTCCGCTGGCCATGGCTTCGAGCGTTACGTTGCCGAACGTTTCGGTGGTGCTCGGAAAGACAAACACGTCACCGCTCGCGAAATGGGCCGCGAGCGCCTCGCCTTTTTGCATGCCCGCGAACACGCAATCCGGATTCGCCGCCTGCAGTGCCGCGCGCTCGGGGCCGTCGCCGACGAGCACCAGCCGCAGGTCCGGCCGCGCCGTTTTCATCGCCGCATAGGCGCGCATCACCAACGGCAGGTTTTTTTCGGGTGCAAGCCGGCCGACGTAGAGCGCAACCGGTTGGTCGGGCCTGACACCCCACTGACTGCGCAATGCCGTACTGCGTTTGTCCGGGTGGAAGAGCCGCGTATCGACGCCGCGCGCGACGACGCGCAAATTCAGATAGCCGTGCTTTTCCAGGTCTTCGAGCATCGCCGATGTCGGCACCAGCGTGCAGCTCGCCTTGTTATGAAATTTACGCAGGTAGGCGACGATCGGTTTCTTCAGCCAACCGATGCCGTAGTGCTTGCTGTAGCTTTGAAAATTGGTGTGAAAGTCGCTGCAACAGGGGATTTTCAGCTTGAC
>CAZEAX010000728.1:0-1967 GCA_964510405.1 uncultured Streptomyces sp.
CATGGCGGGCGTTCCGACGTGGCGGGAGCAGGGCGTAGACGCGGTATTCGGCAATTGGCGCGGCGTGCTCGGTCCCAAAGGCATGAGCGACGCGCAGATCGACTACTGGGGACGCGTGTTCGCGCGCCTGACGGCTAGCCCGGAGTGGAAGGACGAAATCGAAAAAAACCTGCTGACGGAACTCTTCATGGATGGCAGGCAGAGCAGGAAGTTCATCGATGCGGAATATAAAGAGGTCTCCGTCATCATGAAAGACATCGGGCTCGCGAAGCAGCCGGCCTTATAACGCAGTCAAAACACGGAGGTGCATGGTGGAAGAGCAGTCGGTGGCAAAGCGGTTGGCGGTTTCATTGCTCGAGGCGACGAAAGTGCCGGCAATCGATTCGGTCGTGCTGCACGCGGCGGAGCGCGTGTTGCTCGACGCGCTCGCGTGCGGCATGGGCGCCGCGCATGGCGAGGCCGCGAAGGTCGCGATGGGTTGGGCCGCGAAGATTGCGGGCGGCAGCGATGTATCGATGGTGGGAACGCGCGCGCGCAGTTCCGTGCTGGGCGCCGGTTTTGTCAATTGCATCCTGGTGCGCGACCTCGACATGAACGACACCTACTACCCGCTGGACTCCGCGCATCCGAGCGACAACATCGGCGGCATGCTTGCGGTCGGGGAAGCGGAGTCGGCGACCGGCGATCAGGTGTTGCGCGCGATTCTCGCCGCCTATGAAGTCGTCATGCGCAGTTGCGAGATGTCCAAGCGCTCTTTCCAGCGCGTCGCCGGCTGGGACCATACGACTTTCGCCACGGTCGCGACGGCGGCAGGCGCCGGAATATTGCTGAAGCTCGACGCCGACCAGCTGGCCCATGCGATTTCGATCGCCGCATGCTATCCGACCACCGGGGAACTGCGCGTCGGGCAGATTTCGATGATGAAGGCGCTCAGCGCGGGATTGTCCGCGAGCCGCGGCATCGAAGCGGCCTATCTCGCGCAGCTGGGCGCCACCGGCCCCGCATTTGCGTTCGAAGGCAAACGCGGCGTCAGCAAGCTGATGATTGGCGAAGCCGACTGGGAGCTTTTCTGCGCACCCGTGACGGAATGGCGCCTGCCGCGCGCCAATCTCAAGCGGTTTCCCGCCGCGTACATCATCCACAGTTCCATCGATGCGGCGCTGACGCTGCGGCAGGAAGAAAAAATTGCGCCCGACGATATCGTCGAAGTCCGTTCCGACGCTTTCGGCTGGCTCGTTGAAGACATGGTGAACGGGATGGGCGGCACTTCGCGCTACGAAATCGATTCCCGCGAGACGGCCGACCACAGCCTGCCCTATTGCGTCGCAACTGCGCTGGTTTACGGGGAATACAACATCAAGCAACTCGAAGAGAAGCGCTGGGAAGCCCCGGAAGTCAAGGCGATGATCAAGAAGACCAGGTGCTTTCACGACAAGGAGATGGACAAAGTGTTTCCCGTCGACCGTCCGGGACGCGTCACGATCACGCTGAAAAGCGGACGCACCGTGTCCAAGCATGTCGCGTATCCGCGGGGCGATTTTCGCAAGCCGTTTACCGACGAGGAAATCGCCGCGAAATTTCACGAGCTGGCGGCGGCGTTGCCCCGTGAAAAGCGCGATATTGCAATCAAACTTGCATTGAACTTTCGCGGCAGCAACGTGAAGGACCTGCTTGCGGTCTGCTCCGCCGCATAACCGCGATGTCCTTGGCTTTCTGCGGGGTTGTCCCCGGCAGAATTCCCCTCCCGTCCTCGCGCACTCACGCCTTCACGGTCGTGCGCCTGGCATCGTCATAAGCGCTTGACGGCGGTGCAGCGTTTACGGTTTCCAGATTTTCGCGGCCCGCGAGCGGCGGATCGCCGCGTCATGCGTGGCAAGTGGCATCGCATGCGCGCGGGCGGTGGCGACGATGAGCCGGTCGGCTGGATCGCCGTGAAACGACGCCGGTAGCGCATCGAGGGCGAATAC
>CAZEAX010000729.1:0-1959 GCA_964510405.1 uncultured Streptomyces sp.
TTCATGAGGAGCTTCAGGCGCTCCTCTGATCTTTCGATCGGCAGCAAATCAAAGTGCGGCGGGACCACTGGCAGATTGGCGAGCGACCATTTTCCGCGCTTGACTTCTACGCCTTCCGGCGGAACGATGGTCAGCAAGTGACCGACCGCCGACGACAAGACGTAGTCGTCGCTTTCGAAATAATCACCGTGCCGCGTAAAGCCCCCGAGGACGCGCGCAATATCGTTCGCGACCGAAGGTTTTTCGGCGATGATGAGCTTCTTGCCTGCAGGCGCGGATTTTTTCGCGGCGACGGATTTCTTGACTGCAGTTGGTTTTTTGGTGGCCATCAGTGGTTTGTGCGTTAAGTCACGGCGCAAGGCCGGGCCGAGCGAGCGCAAGATAATAAGAACAAAAAGCGGACTAGGCAAGCACGTATTCACCACAAGCGCATGAAATAACGCACTGGTACGCGCGAAAAGGCGTCTAACGCACGCGCTGGTAGCGGCCGCCCGGCAAACTTTCGACGAGGCCTTTTAATTCGAGCGTGAGGAGCAGGCCGGCGGCGACATCGGCGCCGACCTGCGCGCGAGCGCATAAAACGTCGAGATCGCAGGGCGAGTGGCCCAAGTGGTTGAGTAATGACGCTTCGTCGCCGTCCAGCGCCGGCGATTCGCGCGTCCGGTTCGTGCGAGCAGGCAATCTGAGTTCGTCGAGAATGTCATTGGCATCGTCGACCAGTTTGGCGCCCTGTTTGATCAGCGCGTGGCATCCTTTGGCGAGCGGCGAATGGATGGAACCGGGCAACGCGAAAACCTCGCGTCCCTGCTCGTTGGCAAACCGCGCCGTGATCAGCGAACCGCTTTGCAACGCCGCTTCAACGACCAGACACCCGAGGCTCATGCCGCTGATCAGCCGGTTGCGGCGCGGAAAATTGGCGGCAAGTGGCGGGGTGCCGAGCGGATACTCGGATATGAGCGCGCCTTTTGCCGCGAGTTCATGGGCGAGGGTCTTGTTGCGCGCAGGATAGACGACGTCGAGGCCGGTGCCGACCAACGCAATGCTGCTGCCGGTGCCTGCGAGACCACCGCGATGCGCGGCGGCATCGATGCCGAGCGCAAGACCGCTGACGATGGTAATTCCCGCGGCACTCAACGCGCGCGCAAACTCGGTGGCGTTGTCGGAACCCTGGGTGGATGAATTGCGGCTGCCCACGATTGCCAGCGCCGGCTGATTCAACAGATCCAGACGACCTTTGACGTACAGCAACGGCGGCGGATCCGCGGTTTGCAACAACAGTTGCGGATAGTCGGCATCGCCGAGAGTGACGATATGGTTGTCCAACTCGGAGAGCCACTCGAGCGCTATATGGGCGCCTTCCGCGTTGCCGCCGCGCGCAATTTCGGTTGCGACCTCTGCGGCGACGAAATTTCGCAGCGCCGCGTGCGTCGCCGCAAGGATTCTCTCGGGCGACCCGAATTCGGTGAGCAGCGTGCGCAGCGTTATAGGACCGACACCGGGAATCAGCGCGAGGCGCAGCCAGTTGCCGGCTTCAGTGAGATCGGTCGTCGGCACGTAAGGAAGGTAACGCCGCTGGACCTCGGTGCGCAGAACTCAAGAATCGCAACGACGGTTTGCGCTTACGGGTTGGTCACGATGTCCAGTATGTTGACGGGCCTCGATGCGTTCATGACCAGCGCGTAGGATGCGCGGTCGAAGACCCGGAATACCAACAGTAAGCCATAACGCTCATCCGGGAGCGTGACGGTTGGAACATTCGTTTTGTCGTTCTTGAATTGAGCACCCGCCGGGCCGATGCGTCCGAAGATGGGAGAATTGCGGTCCCCGAGCGGTTCGTTATGGTAGTTCGTATTCGGATTCTTGTCGCTATACATCAGACCGGTGCGACCCCACAGCGCGCTTTCGCGCAACGTGAATGTCGGCGCGTTTAGATTGCGGTAAATGGCCAGAACATTGCCG
>CAZEAX010000730.1:0-1959 GCA_964510405.1 uncultured Streptomyces sp.
CGAGGCCTTCGAGCAAAGGCATCGTCAATATGCATTGCGGCGGCTGGCCGTAGTGCTTCTGCAACTCGCGTCCCATCAGCACGTTGAACTTCTGATCGGTGCCGCCGAGCTCGAGATCGGCTTTGAGCGCGACCGAGTCGTAGCCCTGCACCAGCGGATAGAGGAATTCGTGAATTGCAATCGGCTGGTTCGCCTTGTAGCGCTTGCCGAAATCGTCGCGTTCCAGCATGCGCGCGACCGTGTGGGTCGCCGCGAGTTTGATCATGTCGGCGGGCGTGAATTTATCCATCCACGTGGAATTGAACGCGATCTCGGTCTTGCTCGCGTCGAGAATCTTGAACACCTGCGCGGTGTACGTTTTGGCGTTCGCCGCAACTTCTTCGCGGGTCAGCGGCGGACGAGTGGCATTCTTGCCGGTGGGGTCGCCTATCATCCCGGTGAAGTCGCCGATCAGGAATATGACGTGGTGACCCAGGTCCTGCAACTGCCGCAATTTGTTGATCAGAACCGTATGGCCAATGTGCAGATCCGGCGCGGTGGGATCGAAGCCGGCCTTGACGCGCAATGGCCGGCCGGTTTTCAGCTTGTCGACCAACTCGGCTTCAACCAGCAGCTCGTCGCAGCCGCGCTTGATGATTTCAAGCTGCTCGATCAGCGCCGCCATGACATTCTCGCTGTGATCTGCCTATTTTCACGATGTGAAATCCAGGGTTGCATGCTCATACAATTCTGCTAAGCTTGCCGCGTCGCTCTAAAAGAAGCGTGAAAATAATATGCTAAAAGCATGATTTTAACCCATAAAATTGCATCCCTGATAGGCAAAGTTTCGGTCCGTCACCGGCTTGCAGCAGCGGTGATTGCCATTCCCTGCTTTAGCGTCGTCGCCGCCTTTGGTATCGCGCCGGAGACGCTCGTTGAAAAAGTCACGTTCAACAACGTCGTCGAAGAGCTCGCGCTGCCGACGTTGACGCCGGCCGCCGACCGCGAGCCGGGCTTTGTGCGCGAAGAACGCATTCAACGCGGCGACACCGTGGCTACCTTACTCGCGCGGCTGCAAATCGACGACGCAGAGGCGACACAACTGCTGCGCAACAACGCGCAGGCCAAAGCGCTTTATCAGTTGATTCCAGGCAAAGTCGTGCGTGCGACCGCGACTGCCGAGGGCAAGCTGGTCAGTCTGCGCTACCTGAACGGCAATAACTTCGTATCCATCGATCGCACTGCAAACAACTTTGTCGTTAAACAGGAACCGGTCCAGCTCGAGCGGCGCGTACTCATGAAATCGGCCGAAATCCGCAATTCGCTGTTTGGCGCGACCGACGCAGCCGGTCTGTCTGACGCAATCGCGATGCAGATTGCCGATATTTTCTCAACCGACATCGACTTTCACCGCGACTTGCGCAAAGGCGACAGATTCAGCGTCGTCTACGAAGTGTTTTACGACCGCGGAGAACCGGTCAAATCCGGGCGTGTGCTGGCGGCCGAGTTCATCAATCTAGGCAAGCCCTACACCGCAGTTTATTTCAATGCCACCGAAAACGAAGGTGGCTACTACACGGCGGACGGCAAGAATCTGCGCAAGCAGTTCCTGCGGTCCCCGCTCGAATTCTCGCGCATCACGTCCGGATTCAGCAACGCGCGGTTCCATCCGGTGCTGCAAACGTGGCGCGCCCATAAAGGCGTCGACTACGGCGCGCCGACCGGCACGCGCGTAAAAGCGACCGCCGACGGCGTGGTCGAAATCGCCGGCCGTCAGGGCGGTTACGGCAACGTCGTGGTGTTGCGCCATCAAACCAAGTACACGACCTGGTATGGCCATCTGTCCGGCATCGCCAAAGGTTTGCGCAAAGGCAAACGCGTAGCGCAAGGCGAGGTCATCGGTTTCGTCGGCGCGACCGGGCTCGCGACCGGCCCTCATCTTCACTATGAATTCCGCATCAATGACGTGAATCAGAATCC
>CAZEAX010000731.1:0-1950 GCA_964510405.1 uncultured Streptomyces sp.
TTGAATGAAATGCACCGGCACCAGTTCGCCTTTCTCATTCTTGCGCTGGCCGGTTTCCATCGGGTGACTCATCAGCACCTTGACGTCGGCGGCATCGCCTTCCATCCTGGCGCGAATTTTCATTGGGTCAGCCATGTACGATTCCTTGTGTTGAGAGCGTGTGCTTGCGCCGGGCAGTTAACCGCCGCAACCGCCTATCGTGACCTTGACTTCCTTGCTCGCCGCTAAAAATCTGCCGTCGGCATTGACTACCGCAATAACGTTCGACGTCTGTCCCATCTTGAGCTTGATCGAGACGTAGCTATCGGCACCGTTGGTGAATTCATAGATGCTGTTGAGTGGAAACGGATTCTTGTCGACTATGATGGAAATGCTCTGGGTGTTCGGAATCTTGCTTGTTATTGTGACCGGCACCTGTGCGCCGTTTTCCGCGATATCGGGCGCGGCCAGTATGATCTCCTTGCTCGGTTGCGCGCCGGTCACGCCGAGCGATTTCAACGCGTCGGCGGCCACTTTGGCTTCGAAGCCGGTTTTGTTCCACGCCGCGGCGAGAGCATTGCCCGCTCTCAACAAACCGGCGCCGGCGGCGATGGCGAGTGGCACGGCGGAGCCTAGCGCCTGCAGCAGTTTTCTGCGGTATTGATGCATCGTATCTCCTTCGAGGCGCGGCGGGCCGGATGCAGTCCGGATAAGATTGTTGCCGCGGGGGCGTATCAGCGGACGCCATGCTAGCCAAGTTTTCGCGGACTGTCTATTCCGGCCGTCGCTGCCAAATTCTCGGCGAGACGCATGGCCCGGCGCGAGGTCTGCGCGGCGTTCTTTATGCGCCGCGCTTGCGTAACCAATGGCCCGACTTGCCGCCTTTTTTCTCGAGCAGGCAGACGTCTTCGATATGCATGCCGCGGTCGACGGCCTTGCACATGTCGTAAATCGTGAGCAGGCCCGTCGCCACGGCAGTCAGCGCCTCCATTTCGACGCCGGTGCGGCCGCGCGTTTCGGCCTGGGCGGTGCACGTCACGGCTTTCTTTTTCGTATCGGTAGTAAATTCAACGCCGATGCGGGTCAGGGCCAGCGGGTGCGCGAGCGGGATCAAGTCTGCCGTGCGTTTCGCGCCCTGAATGGCTGCGATGCGCGCAATGCCCAGCACGTCGCCTTTTTTGGCGCTACCCGCGGCGATCATCGTCAGCGTCGCGCGTTGCATCACGATCCGGCCGCTGGCGCAGGCGATCCGATGCGTTTCGTCCTTGCCGCCGACGTCCACCATGTGCGCCTGGCCGCGCTTGTCGAAATGCGTGAGTTTCTTCAATGTCCATCTCCATCCGGGCCGGAAGTACTTGCAGAAGCGTAAGTATAAGACACCGCGGACGCCGTCGCCGCAACAATACCGGCGGTGAAAATCGTCTTAAGACATGTCGCGTATGTCGGCGGAAAAACCGCGCCGGGACCCGCTCCCGCCATACCCGCTCGCAAATCCGCGTTTCAACGGGCGGCCGATGAACTTCGGCGGATTCGGATTATCATAGTTGGGTGAAATATTTGATCCGGATACTGGCGCTGCTGTTTTGCGCGCTGCCCCTAGCGTTAGGGCAGGCGCTGCCCGATCTCGGCGACGCGTCGCAGAGCGAAATGTCGCCGCAGATGGAGCGCCGGCTGG
Source organism: uncultured Streptomyces sp. (assembly GCA_964510405.1). GTDB lineage: Bacteria > Pseudomonadota > Gammaproteobacteria > Burkholderiales > SG8-41 > PALSA-1004. Next base: position 1,655 of record CAZEAX010000731.1, read on the forward strand.
GCGAAAGCATCATGCGCGAAATTCACGCCGACCCCAGCTATTCGGACGACGCCGAGATCACCGATTACCTGAACAGCCTCGGCTACAAGCTGGTTGCGGCGAGCGCCGATTCGCGCCAGGAGTTTAATTTCTTTCTCGTCATAGACCCGCAGGTCAATGCATTCGCGCTGCCCGGCGGTTTTGTCGGCATCAATTCGGGGCTGATACTCACCGCGCAAAGCGAGTCGGAACTTGCCGGCGTCGTATCGCACGAAGTGGCGCACGTTACGCAACGCCATATGGCGCGCATGCTGGCG
>CAZEAX010000732.1:0-1920 GCA_964510405.1 uncultured Streptomyces sp.
AATGTCGGCACCGGCGATTCGCTCATGATAGTTCCTGGCAACGTTTAGAAAAAAAGATCAGGCGCGCAACAATTCGTCGAGCTTGCCCGCGCGGTCAAGCGCGGCGAGTTCGTCGTAACCGCCGACATGGGTTTCGCCGATGTAAATCTGCGGCACCGTGCGGCGTCCGGTACGCTCCATCATTTCGGCGCGCCTGGCCGGCTCGAGATCCACGCGGACTTTTTCGATCTCGGCCACCCCTTTGGACGTCAGCAGCCGCTCCGCCATCTGGCAGTAGGGACAGACGCCCGTCGTGTACATTTTCACTGCTGACATGCTGGTTTCTCCAACCTCACTTTTCGACCGGCAGGCTCGCTTCCACCCACCCGCTCAAGCCGCCGCGCAACGTGACCACGTCGGTAAAGCCGATTTTTTTAAGCGCCGCGCACACCTTGGCCGCGTGCGAACCCGATTGGCCGCTCACGATGATGGGCCGCGACTTGAGCTTCTCGAGCTCGCGCAGCCGGTTGGTAAGTTCGGCGAATGGAATGTTGCGCGCATTTGGAATATGGCCGGCGGCGAACTCGGAGTTCGCACGCACGTCGAGCACCACCGCATCGCGCCGGTTCATCAACTGCACCGCTTCGAGCGCGCCCACCTGCGCGGCCCCGCCCGCCGACAAGCGGTTGATCAATGGCAAGATCAACATGCCGCCGCTCACGACCGCCGTGCCGAACAGCATCATGTTCCACGGGCTTTTCTGCAGAAATACGAAAAACGAAGTAACCGAAGTATCCAAAGGATTTCCCTGCGACATCGCGTCAATTCACGGCGGCGTCAGCGCGCGCGGGCCAGCCGTGCTTTTCTGCCACCGATGACACCGCAAAATGGAATAAAATGTTGCCGCATTATATACGAGCAGAGAAAGTATTAGAAATCATGAATGTAACCCCGGTGTTGCTGGTCATACTCGACGGCTTTGGTTATCGCGAAGAGTGTGCCGACAACGCAATCTGCCAGGCGCGCAAACCGCACTGGAACTTCCTCTGGAAAACCTACCCGCATACCACTATCGATGCCTCGGAAAAATGGGTCGGCCTGCCCAAAGCGCAAATGGGCAATTCGGAGGTCGGTCACCTGAATATCGGGGCGGGACGCGTGATTTACCAGGATTACACGCGCATTGAAGCGGACATCGAAAGCGGCCAATTTTTCAAAAATCCCGTCTTGAAGCAAGCCGTCGATACCGCGCTCGCCAACCGCTCCACTCTGCACATACTCGGGCTGCTATCGCCGGGCGGCGTGCACAGCCACGAAGCCCAGATCGCAGCGATGGTCGAAATGGCGGTGCGCGCCGGCCTCAAAGAGATCTGCGTGCACGCGTTTCTCGACGGCCGCGACACGCCGCCGCGCAGCGCGCTGGCGTCGCTCGAATTCATGCGCGACAAATGCGCGCAACTGGGAGCCGGCCGCATCGCCTCCGTAGTCGGCCGCTACTACGCGATGGACCGCGATCAGCGCTGGGAACGCGTCGTGGCCGCTTACGATCTCATCACTCAAGGCAAGGGTGAATACGAGGCGCCTGACGCGATCGCGGCGCTCGAAGCAGCCTATGCGCGCGGGGAAAACGATGAATTCGTAAAAGCGACCTCGATATTGCCCGCGCGCCGCATGAACGACGGCGACGTGTGCGTGTTCATGAATTTCCGCGCCGACCGGGCGCGCCAGATGACCCGCGCACTGACCGACGACGCATTCGCCGGCTTCAAGCGCGCTTATGTGCCCAGGCTCGGATTCTTCTGCACGCTGACGGGCTACGGCGAGGATTTCAAAATGCCCGCCGCGTACGCGCCGCAAAGCATCGCCAACGGCTTCGGCGAATATATCGCAAAGCAGGGATTGCGGCAGTTGCGCATCGCCGAAACGGAGAAATACGCGCAC
>CAZEAX010000733.1:0-1904 GCA_964510405.1 uncultured Streptomyces sp.
GACCGCCGGGTCCTCGAGGATGGCCTTGGCGAGCGCCTGCTGGCGCTCGCCCATCGCCGCGAAAGATATCGACTGCGGCGCTTCCGAAATTCCCTGGATCACGCCGGTGTCCTGCACCGGGAAAAAACCTTTCGGCACGAAAACGTACAGCAGCACGGCGACCGCGAGCGTGCCGATCGCGACCAGCAGGGTGAGCCCCTGGCGGTCGAGCACCCAGTTGAGCATCACGCCGTAGCGCGCGATGACGCGATCGAACCACGCGCCGGATGCGCGATAGAACCGGCCCTGTTCGGCTTCGGGCGTGTGGCGCAGCAGGCGCGCGCACATCATCGGCGTCAGCGTCAACGACACGACCGCCGAGATCAGGATCGAGACCGCGAGCGTGATCGCGAATTCGCGAAAGAGGCGCCCGACCACGTCGCCCATGAACAAGAGCGGGATCAGCACGGCGATCAGCGAAATCGTCAGCGAAATGATGGTGAACCCGATCTGCTCGGAGCCTTTGAGCGCCGCCTCCAGCGGCGCGTCGCCCTCTTCGATGTAGCGCGCGATATTCTCGATCATCACGATCGCATCGTCGACCACGAAGCCGGTCGCGATCGTCAGCGCCATCAGCGTGAGATTGTTGATGCTGAACCCGGCGAGATACATGAAGCCGAAAGTGCCGACCAGCGACAGCGGCACCGCGATGCTCGGGATGATGGTCGCCGCGACGTTGCGCAAGAACAGGAAAATCACCATCACCACCAGCGCGACCGCCAGCAGCAATTCGAACTGCACGTCCCGCACCGAGGCGCGGATGGTGGTGGTGCGATCGGTCAGCACGGCGACGTCCATCGCCGCCGGCAGCGAATTCTGCAGCTGCGGCAGCAGCGCCTTCACGCGATCGACGACCTCGATCACGTTCGCCCCCGGCTGGCGCTGGATATTGAGGATGACCGCCGGCACGTCGTTCATCCACGCGGCGAGCCGCACGTTCTCCGCGCCGTCGACCACCTCGGCGACGTCCGTCAGATAGATCGGCGCCCCGTTGCGGTACGCGATGATGATGCCGCGGTAATCCGCAGCCGAGCGCAACTGATCGTTGGCGTCTATCGTGGAAGCGCGTTGCGGCCCGTCGAAACTGCCCTTGGCCTGGTTCACGTTGGCCGCGGAAATCGCGGTGCGCAAATCCTCGAGGCTCAGGCCGTTGGCGGCCAGCGCCTTGGGGTTCGCCTGCACCCGCACGGCCGGGCGCTGGCCGCCGCTGATGCTGACGAGGCCCACGCCGGCGATCTGGGAAATCTTCTGCGCAAGCCGCATGTCGGCGATATTCTGAACGTCGGTCAGCGCCATGCTCTTCGACGTGATGCCAAGCGTGAGTATCGGCGTGTCGGCCGGATTGACTTTGTTGTAGACCGGCGGCACCGGCAAATCCGACGGCAATAAATTGCCGCCCGCATTGATCGCGGCTTGTACTTCCTGCTCCGCGATGTCGAGACTCAATTCGAGATTGAACTGCAGCGTGATCACGGACGCGCCGCCGGAACTGGTCGACGACATCTGCTTCAGGCCCGGCATCTGCCCGAACTGGCGCTCGAGGGGCGCCGTCACCGACGACGTCATCACGTCGGGGCTGGCGCCCGGATAGAACGTGACGACCTGAATCGTCGGATAATCGACCTCGGGCAGCGCCGACAGCGGCAGTTGCCGGTAGGCGAGCAATCCCGACAGCACGATGGCAACCATCAATAACGAGGTCGCCACCGGGCGCAGTATGAACAGGCGCGAGGGATTCATCTAGAGTGCCTAACACAATGAAACACGCGTGCGTTGCAGCCAGAATTGGTGATGGCAAGGCGCCCGGTGAAGGCAATAGTCATTCTATTGCCAAGACGAGCAACGCGGCCAGCGCCGATTCTGGC
>CAZEAX010000734.1:0-1904 GCA_964510405.1 uncultured Streptomyces sp.
CAGTCGCGCTCGAGCTGCACGAGCGCGTCCCATTGCCCGCCGCGCGCGGCCGCGAGCATGCGCTTGGTGAGTCGCGAAATAGCCTCGTAGATGGCGAGGATCTGATCGTTGTTCATTCCGGTCATGCCTTGCGGTAAGTGGCGGCCGGCGGTGCCGTCGGCGAGCTTGGCGGCTGCGGTGCGACGACCTGCGGCCTGATTTGCTCCCATGCGCCGCGCAATTCGCCGAGCAGGGCGCCGACTTCATCGAGCAGTTCCGGGCGGTTGTGCAGGTTCGCCATCAGCAGCTGCCTGCACATGTATTCGTAGAGCGCCGCCAGGTGTTCGCCGAGCTTGCCGCCGGCCTTGACGTCGAGGCTCGCGAGCAGCCCGTCCTCGAGGATCGCGATGGCCTTCGTTATCGCTTTGCCCTTGGCGGCGACGTTGCGCTGCGCCATGTACCGCTTGGCGTCGATCAGTGCGCACAACGCGCCTTCGTACAGCATCAGCACGAGCTTGTGCGGATCGGCGGTTTCGACGGTGGTCTCGACTCCGACTTTGGTGTAAGCGCCAAGGGCGCGCTGGGCGGCGGCGAACATGTATTTACTTGCCGCTGCTCGACTGCGTCAGCGGCAGGTTCGCAAGTTGGGTCGTCAGATAGGAACTCGTCTGGTTCATGCTGGCGATCAGGGTGTCGAGTGCGGTGAATTGCGCCATGTAGTTTGCCTGCACTTGGGTCAGTCGCGTGTTGAGGTCGGTGATCCGGTTGTTGATGTCCTGGATCGTGTTGTTGATGCCGCTCTGTTCGCTGGCGATCGAGCCGCTCGTATCCAGCGCATTGGTGGTGAAGTTGTAGAGCTGGGTGGCGAAGCCCTGCGAAAAATTAAGCGTTGCAGCGGCGCCGGCGGCGACTTGTGCGGCGCCGCCGAGATATTGCACTTTAATGCCGTCGGCGGCCGAACCGGCGGCACCCGTCAGCATCTGGCCGCTGCCGGTTGCGGCTATGGTCTGGCCGTTCAGCATGAAGCTGCCGGCGACGTCGGTGCCGGTGCCGGTTTCGCTGCCGTCGAAGCCGAGCGCCGCGGCGGCGCTGCCGGCAATATTGGCGATGGACGATTGCGCGCCGAAACTTTGCGATGCGATGACGAGATTTCCGCCGCTGCCGACTGTGACGTTCGCGGTCACGCCAGCAGCGCTGAACGAAGACGAGCCGCTGAGGGCCGACTGCAGCGCGCCGGCCAGTTGCGCCTGCGTATAGGTGCCGTGCGCAAGCGTGACCTGGCCGCTGCCGACGCCGTCGATCGTGACACCGAAGGAGTCGTTCGACGCATCGATCACGGTGGACACCGCGGCGGCGTTGTTGGCAGTCGCGCTGCCCGTTGTCGCGGCGGCGGTGATGTTCACCTGATAAGCGCCCGGCTGGCTCTTCGCGCCGGCACCGATGAAATTGAGCAGCGAGTTGCTGCTGCTGCCGTGCACGCCGAACAAGCCGGCGAAACCGGAGAAATTTTTGCTGATGGCGTTGCCGAGCACCGTGTTATCGAGCGCGAGCGAGCCGTCGCGCTGGAACGAGACGCCAATTTGCGACAGCGTGTTCAGTCCGCCGCCGGTGCCGGTCAGCGATTGCGACAGTATCGAGCGCACCTGGGTGAGCAGGTTTTGCGTGGTGAAATCCCCGGTCAGCGGACTTGCCGTTTTGGTCGTGGCGTCATAGGAGGTCAATCCGCCGATCGTGCTGTTGAGCGCGTTGTACGCATTGACGAGGTTGTTGACGTTGGCCTGTATCGTCGAACTGTCCGCGGCGACGCTCACCGTGGTGGTGCCGGTCGTTTGCAGGTTGAGCGTCACGCCGGGGATCGCGCCGGTGATGGTATTCGATGCGCTGGTCACGGCCACGCCGTTGACGGTCAGCGTTGCGTCCTGCTG
>CAZEAX010000735.1:0-1888 GCA_964510405.1 uncultured Streptomyces sp.
CGCCAGTCATCCCAATCTGACGCGCCCGGACCACATTGCGCTCTCCATCAACGCCGCCAACGAGATGTTCTGGAATGGCGAGCGTATCGATCATCCGCAACTTGTGGAGCGTCTGACGTCAGCTGCCAAACTGGCCCCGCAGCCCGAATTGCACCTGCGCGCCGACAAGACCACCCAATACCAGACGCTGGCCGAGGTCATGGCCGCGGCCGGCAAGGCGGGACTTACGCGCATCGGGTTCGTGTCCGATCCCACCGAACAACGCCCCTGATGGTGTCCGATTTATGACGCCTCCCGTCCGCAGCGCGCCGAAATCACTGCATCGTGCCGCGCGCTTGCTTGCCTGCGCGCTGGCGGCGTTGATTTCATGCGCTGCGCCAGCCGCCACGCCGACGCCATCGGGCGCGGAAACCATCGTGCACATGCTCGATTACCTGGGCGTCGACTATGCCGCGACCGTGAATGAAGGCAAGGTAATCAATCAAACCGAATATCAGGAACAACGCGAATTTGCCGAGCGAGTCGAAACATCGATCGCCAAATTGCCGGCGAACGCGGTCCGCGATTCATTACAATCGGATGCGCGCAAGCTGCGCACGCTGATCGAGTCTAAAGCGCAGGGCGACGAAATCGCCAAATTGACCGCCGCAATGCGCACGCGCCTTATCCAGGCCTATAACATTGCGATCGCGCCGAGGACCGCGCCTGACCTCGCGGCTGCCGCCGGTTTGTTCGCGTCGCAATGCGCAGCCTGTCACGGCCCGCAAGGACACGGCGACGGTCCGGCAGGCAAGGGCATGGATCCCGCGCCCAGCAATTTCCATGACCTTGCGCGCTTTCATAACCGCAGCCTGTATTCGCTCTTCAGCACGATCACGCTTGGCGTTGCCGGCACGCCCATGAGCCCATTCAGTTCGCTGAGCGAAGAACAGCGCTGGGCGCTGGCATTTTTTGTGGGAGGGCTGCGCAGCGACGATAAAACCCTGGCGCGTGGCGCGGATCTTTGGCGGCAAATTGTCGGACGCGACCGCTTTGCATCGCTCCGGGATATCGCCACGGTCACCGAAAAAGAAATCGCCGAGCGACAGGGCGACGATGCCGCCGCGATACTGGAATGGCTCACGCGCAATCCGTCGGAACTCGCGCGCGGCGAACAACCCTTGTCCTTCACCAAGCGCGTGCTCGCGCAAAGCGTTGAAACCTATCGCAACGGGGATCGGGAAACCGCGCAAAAACAGGCTGTCACCGCCTATCTCGAAGGATTCGAACTGGTGGAGGCCAGCCTGGATACCGTCGATCGCGCCATGCGCGAGCGGATTGAAGCGCAGATGATCGAGCTGCGCGGCCTGATGCGCGATGCCGCTCCGGCCCCCGACGTCGAGCACCAGGCGGATCTCATACGCGCGGCGCTGAATGACGCGCAGCATCGCCTCGACGAGGGACAAATCTCGCCGGCAGCCACCGCATTCAGCGCGTTTATCATCCTGCTGCGCGAAGGACTGGAGGCGCTGCTCGTGGTGGCCACCATCGTGGCCTTTCTCGCGCGGGCCGGACGTCGCGATGCCATGCGCTATATTCATTTCGGCTGGGTCAGCGCGCTGGTGCTCGGCATCGCCACCTGGTTCGCTGCCAGTTTCCTGATTGGCATCAGCGGCGCAAGCCGCGAGATAACAGAGGGCGTCGCGGCTTTGTTCTCCGCGGTCATCCTGATTTATGTTGGGTTCTGGCTGCACTCCAAAGCCTACGCCCACCGCTGGCAGCAGTTCATCGAGACCCATCTCAAAGGCGCGCTTTCGAAAGGGACATTGTGGGCACTGGCCAGCGTCTCGTTTATCGCGGTCTATCGCGAGTTGTTCGAGACCGTGCTTTTTTATGAGGCGCTATGGGC
>CAZEAX010000736.1:0-1881 GCA_964510405.1 uncultured Streptomyces sp.
AGTGATTGGGTGATTAAGTGATTGGGTGATTAAGTGATTGGGTGATTAAGTGATTCGGTGATTAAGTGACTCAATCGCTCAATTGCTCAATCACTTAATTACTCAATTACGCGACGAGGCGGCGCCTCGAATAACTTGCCACAGCGCATCGTGCGTGATCGGCAAAGTGTCGATGCGTGCATTGATCGGCGCGAGTGCGTCGTTGATCGCATTGGCGATTGCCGCGGGCGCGCCGAGATAGCCGGCTTCGCCCGAGCCTTTCTGGCCGAAGGTCGTCAGCGGCGAGGGCGTGCAGTGATCGACGATGGTGATCGTCGGCACTTCCATCGCGCTCGGCAATAGATAATCCATGAACGTGCCGCTTTCGAGCTGGCCGTCGGCGGTGTAGCTGAATTTTTCGTAGAGCGCGGCGCCGATGCCGTGCGCGATGCCGCCGTACGTCATGCCGTGCACGATGTCGGGCGTAATCATCACGCCGCAATCGTGGCCGCATACGTACTTGCGCAATACCGGCGCCGCGGTGTCCGGATCGATCTCGACATACACGACATGCGCCTCGAACGAATAGCACGGATAAATCTGGACCGTGTTGTCGGCGGCGGGCAGCTTGCCGCCGGTCGGCACCTCCCATACGAACTTCGCTTGCAGGCCCGGCTCGATGCCCGGCGGCATCTGGTGGATTTTGCGGTGCGCGATTGCGATCAGTTCGTCCCACGTCATGCGCTGGTCGGGATGGCCGCGCACGGACGCATTGCCCTCGCTGTATTCGATCGATTCGATCGTGCACTTCAGGTTGTGCGCGGCGATTTCGATCAGCGTGTCTTTGATTTTGCGCGCCGCACCCGCCGCGGCGCCGCCGAGCATGATCGCCATGCGGCTGCCGACCGGGCTGTTCGACGGCAGCGCCTGCAGCGAATCCGCGCGCACCACGCGAATGTCGCCCGGTTCGCGCTCCAACACTTCGCCGATCACGGTCGAGACGAGCGTCTCATGGCCTTGCCCCGACGAAGACGTGCCCATCACGCCGGTGATCGCGCCCGACAAGTCGACGCGCACGACGCACGAATCCATCCACGTCGTCGTGTCGTTCTTGGGATTGAGCAATGGCTCGAAGCCGGAGTTGCCGCCGTTGGGCTCGAGGCACGCCGAAATGCCGATGCCGGCGAGCTTGCCTGCGCGGCGCGCGCTGTCGCGCTCTTTCACCAACGCGGGATAGTCGATAGCGTTGAGCGCCTTGTCGAGCACCGTATGGTAATCGCCGGAATCGTAGGTCGAGCCGCTCGGGATCAGGTACGGAAACTCTTCCTTGCGGATGAGGTTTTTGCGGCGCACTTCGATCGGATTCATCTTGAGATGCCGCGCCACGCAATCGATGGTGCGTTCGAGCGCGAAGTTGGTCGGCGCCTGGCCGAATCCGCGCACCGCCTCTTCAGGCGTCTTGTTGGTCAGCACCGCGGTCGGTTCGTATTCGATGGCGGCGATCCGGTACGGTCCGCAGATTGCGGTCACCGGTTTGCCGAGCTGGAACGGCGAGCGGCCCGCGTACGCGCCGACGTCGTCGAGCGCGCGGATCTTGAGTCCGCGCAGCGTGCCGTCGTGGTCGAATGCGATTTGCATGTCGAATATGCGGTCGGGGCCGTGCATGTCGCCGCCGCGCATGTTCTCGAGCCGGTCTTCGATGAGACGTACCGGCATGCCGAGCCGCCTGGCGAGATAGCCGATAAGCACGGTGTGCTTGATGCCGCGCTTGACGCCGTAGCTGCCGCCGACGTCGACGTCGTAGTGCACCCGCACCGACGACATCGGAATTTTCAGTGTCATCGCGGTCTGGTCGGGAAATTTCGGCATCTGGATCGAGGCCCAGATGTCGAGAATTTCGCG
>CAZEAX010000737.1:0-1881 GCA_964510405.1 uncultured Streptomyces sp.
TATGGCTTGGATTTTATTCGACATCGATTCGGCGTGTTTGAGGGTATCAATGCACGTGCGCAGCGGCGTCCGCCGGCGCGTAGTGCTCGTGCACGTAATGCTCGACCAGCGTCTGAAACTCCGCCGCGATGTTATCGCCTTTCAGGGTCACGGCCTTGACGCCGTCGATATAAACCGGCGCCACCGGATTTTCGCCGGAACCCGGCAGGCTGATGCCGATGTTCGCATGCTTGCTTTCGCCGGGCCCATTGACGACGCAGCCCATCACCGCGACGTGCATGTTTTCGACGCCGGGGTAGTGGCCGCGCCAAACCGGCATTTGCGCGCGCAAATACGTTTGAATGCTGTCTGCGAGTTCCTGAAAAAACGTGCTGGTCGTGCGTCCGCAGCCCGGACACGCGATCACCAGAGGCGTGAAAGAACGCTGTCCCATTGTCTGCAACATCTCCTGCGCCACCACCACTTCGCGCGTGCGGTCGCCGCCGGGTTCGGGTGTCAACGAGACGCGGATCGTGTCGCCGATGCCTTCCTGCAGCAGCACGCTCATCGCTGCAGTAGATGCCACGATGCCCTTCGAGCCCATGCCCGCTTCGGTGAGCCCGAGGTGCAGCGGATAATCGCACTGCGCGGCGATGTCGCGGTAGACCGCAATCAGGTCCTGCACGCCGCTTACCTTGCACGACAAAATGATCTTGTCACCGGGCAGGCCCAGGCTCTCGGCCTGCCGCGCGCTGTCGAGCGCAGACGCCACGAGCGCCCTGCGCGTCACCACAGCAGCTTCCTGTGGCTCGGAATTGCGCGCGTTGTCGTCCATCATGCGCGCAATCAATTCGGCATCGAGGCTGCCCCAGTTGACGCCGATGCGCACGGGCTTGCCGTATTTGCACGCGAATTCAATCATCGTCGCGAATTGTTCGTCGCGTTTCGAACCGCGCCCGACGTTACCGGGATTGATGCGCAGCTTGGCGAGCGCCTCGGCGCACGCCGGATGCTGCGTGAGCAGACGATGCCCGTTGAAATGAAAATCGCCGACCAGCGGCACGTCCACGCCCTTCGCCGCCAGGCGTTCGCGGATATGCGGTACCGCGGCGGCGGCCTCGGCGCTGTTGACGGTGATGCGCACGACTTCCGAACCCGCGCGCGCCAGCGCCGCGACCTGCGCGACGGTGGCGTCGATGTCGGCGGTATCGGTATTGGTCATCGACTGCACGACGATGGGCGCGCCACCGCCCACTGCGATGCCGCCCACGAGGACGCGCCGCGCCGACCGCCGCTGCAGGACTCCGTACACGACGCCTATTCCAGCGTCAGCCGCGCGACGTCGACCTTGGTGTATGGACCAAGATTGACCGGCTGTTCGTTATGAGTCAGTTGCACGCCGTTGGCATTGCCGACAATCAGCGTCAGCGGCGGCAACCCGCTGACCACCTGTTCGGTGCCGGGTGCGTTCAACTGCGAGAATATCTTGCGTCCGTTGCGGTCGCGTATCTCGACCCAGGACTCGCGCGCGAAACGCAACCGGACAACCTGTTCGCCGGACGCGCGCCGCACGTCAGCGGCCGTATCGGGCGTGCTCGGCGCGGCGCGTTTCTGGACACGTTCGGGCTTTGCTTCGTTAATTACCGGCGCTACCGCAGCCGGTACGGCAACAACCGCTGCTACCGGCGCGGGCGATGTTTCGGCAACCACCTGCCCTTGCGGCGCCGGCAATTCAATCTGCCCCGACTTGACGGCTTCGGCAGGCGTGTCGTCCGGATAAAACTCGTAAATCGCCAGCGGCACCAATAAAATCGCCGCGGCGATTGCATATTTGTACCAATTCACGCGGCGTGCCGTCGGAAACGGAATCTCCGCCGATGGCGTCACGACGGAACCAGCCAG
>CAZEAX010000738.1:0-1877 GCA_964510405.1 uncultured Streptomyces sp.
CGGATACCGCAAGTGACCGCGCGCGCCGGATTGAGCGGCTGGCTTCGGAGTATACTTCAAAGCTCCATTTTCGACGTCCCGATTACAATATTGAGACCTTCGACGCGGCCCGCGGGAAGCAACAACTGCGCGACTTGCAATTCAAGATTCCGGCATGACGAAAATTATTGGCGGTGAAAAGGCAGCGGTTGGCAAGCGCCGGTCGATGTTCGCACCTGCATCCATGCGCACGGGCTTTACATTGCTCGAGGTGATGATCGTGGTGGTCATTCTGGGCATACTTGCAGCGCTGGTGGTGCCCAAGATCATCAGCCGTCCGGACGAGGCTCGCGTGATCGCGGCCAGGCAGGATATTGCGAGCTTCATGCAGGCGCTGAAGCTCTACCGGCTCGATAACCTGCGCTACCCCAGCACCGAACAGGGATTGCAGGCGCTCGTCGAAAAACCCGTAGCGATGCCATTGCCGCCGAACTGGAAGACCGGCGGGTATATCGAGCGCCTGCCGAAAGATCCTTGGGGAAATCCCTATCATTATCTGAATCCCGGGCAGCATGGGGAGATTGACGTACTCAGTCTCGGCGCGGATGGCGCGGCTGGCGGCGAAGGCAACGATGCGGATATCGGCTCGTGGAATCTTTAGTCTCGCCGATTGCGCAAATGCGCGAAACTCCCGCCGGGCGGTCCGGAAGCGGTTTCACGCTCATCGAAATGCTGGTCGTGGTTATGATCATGGGACTCTTGCTCGGACTCGTCAGCGTGATCACGCGCCCCGATGCCCGCGGCCTCTTGCGCATCGAGGCGGAAAGGCTGGCCCAGCTCATCGAGCTTGCAGCGTCGGAAGCCAGCCTTACGGGGAGGGCGGTCGGCTGGACCGCCAGTGAATCCACTTACCGCTTCTGGAACTCGCCCGACGGTTCCAGTTGGTCGGAAATTCGTAACAACGATTTGTTGCGTGAACGCACGTTGCCTGCCGGCATGACGATTTCGGGCCTGCGCGTCGAAAATATGCGGTCGCAGGATGCGATGCGCCTTGAATTCACGCCCTATGCGCCGCCTTCGTTTTTTACGATAGAACTTTCATCGGGCGCGGACCATTACGTTGTCAGGTCGGCGGCGGCCGGCAGCGTGCGCGCGATAGCAGGTGAGATTCATGACGCGCCGGCGCTCTGACCGCGAGTCGGCTTTCACGCTGGTCGAGGTGATGGTCGCGCTTGCCATCGTTTCTATCGCGTTGCTTGCGGCGCTGCGCGCGGCGGGGCAGGGAACTGGCAGCGTCGGCGAATTGCGCACGCGACTCTTCGCCGGCTGGGTCGCCGAAAATGTGCTGGCGGAGCACCGCGCGCGCGGCGACTGGCTCCCGCTCGGCATCCAGCGCGGATCGCAATACCAGTCCGGCGTCGAATTCAGGTGGCGCGAAGAAGTTACGGCGCTCCCGAGTCCGGCGTTTCGCCGCGTCGATGTGCAGGTCTTTGCAGTAAGCGATGAGTCTCACTCTTTGGCCCGCTTGTCCGGCATCGTCGCGCAAACGGAGGCGATGCGGCGATGACGTTCATCCGTGGCGCCGCGCGCGGCTTTACCTTGATCGAACTTCTCGTGACGCTGCTTATTCTGTCGGTGCTCGCGCTGGTGTCCTATCGCGGCCTTGGTGCCGTCGTCGAGACGCGCGAACATGTCGCGCAGGAAACCGTGAAGTGGCGCAGCGTCGCCTCGTTTTTCGCGAGATTCGAGCGCGACGTTCATCTGGCAATGCCGCGTGCGGTGCGCACGGCGGGAGGCGGTGCGCCCGCCTGGCGCGGATTTTCAAGTTCGACACGCTTGCCGCGTCTTGAATTCAGCCGCTTTGCCTCGGTGGAGGGGGTCGATACGGCGCGCCGGAT
>CAZEAX010000739.1:0-1871 GCA_964510405.1 uncultured Streptomyces sp.
CAAAACCGCGCCGTGAATGTGGGGGAACTGTTAGGTACAATCGGCAACAAGGACATTTCGTCTGCGCTCACGAATCGGACTGGAACGCGGAGCGCCGGCGCGGCCGTTGTTAGCGAGAACGGCAGTATTAACCTGATTTTCGTTAAGTAGTATCCTCGCAGTAGAAAATTTCGCGGCAGTGATCAATGACGGGGCCAATGTTGTGGCGCCCGGGGAAATCATTTACTGCGGATCATTCAGCAATGCGCGGCCTTTTCCCATTTGCCTGATGTCGCGGTAGTTCAGGTGTGCAGTATTCAGGCGACTTCCTATTAGTGCGGTGAGTCGCGATGTCAATCAATTTACAAAGGTACGTACCCTGTGACAGGCATGACGCTCACCGAAAAAATCCTCGCCCGCAAGACCGGGCAGGCCAAAGTCGGCCCGGGCGATTTGGTGACGGTGGGCGTCGACACCGTCGTGCTCGTCGATACGATGTTCGCGCCCGGGCGCTGGCGCAAGATCAAAAAACTCGATCATCCCGAACGCGTGATCGTCGTGCTCGATCACCGCGCGCCGACTCCCGACAAGGCGGGCGCTGCTTCACACCAGACCGCACGCCAGTTCGTCGAGCAGTTCGGCATCAAGCGCTTTCACGACATCGGCTACGACCAGGGCATCAGCCATCAACTCGTCGCGGACTTCGGTTATGCGTTGCCGGGTTCGCTGCTCGTCTGCAGCGATTCGCATACCGGCAGCGCGGGTGTCTTCAACTGCCTCGCGCGCGGCGTCGGCATACCCGATGTCGTCTACGCGGCGACGCTGGGCGAGACGTGGTTCATCGTGGGCGAAACCATCCGCTACGAGCTCGCGGGCAAACTCGCCAACGGCGTGACGATGAAAGACGCATTCCTGCAGATCGCCGGCCAATATGGCGACCACACGAATACCAACATCGAATATGGCGGGCCCGCGCTGGCGCATCTGTCAATCAGCGCGCGCAAGACGCTGACCACGATGTCGACCGAGCTCTCTGCGGACTTTTCGATATTCGACGCGGACGACGTGATGATGGAATGGCTGCGCGCCCGCACGAAAGCCGACATCGAATGCGTCTACGCGGATAAAGATGCGACGTACAAGGAAGTGCGCAAGGTCGATCTCGGCACTTTGCAGCCGCTCGTCGCGTTTCCCGACAGCGTAATCGAAAATTCGAAACCTGTTTCCGCTGCGGCGGGCACGCGCATCGACCAGGCTTTCGTCGGGTCGTGCGCGAACGGCACGCTCGAGGATCTGGCGCTTGCCGCGGAAGTCGTGCGCGGCCGGCGCGTCGATCCGCGCGTGCGTTTCATCGTGACGCCGGCGTCGCAGGCCGTCTACCGCGCGGCGAGCGAGGCGGGCATCATCACCACGCTCGTCAATGCGGGCGCAGTCGTCACCGCGTCCACCTGCGGCGCGTGCGGCGGCACCCATATGGGCATCCTCGGCGCGAATGAAACGTGCATCACGGCGTCGACGCGCAACTTCAAAGGCCGCATGGGCGAAGCGAGCGCGCGCATTTTCATGGGCTCGCCGGCGACCGTCGCGGCATCCGCGATCCGCGGCGTCATCACCGACCCGCGCGAGTTCCTGAACTGATTATTAGCCGCAGATAAGCGCAGATACACGCCGATGGAAAGAACCGGACTCTTGTTTTTGAATTTCGATCTTATCTGGGTTTATCCGCGTTTATCTGCGGTGGCGAAATGGATTTAGCATGAAATTCGAAGCGCGCGTGTGGAAGTTTCCCGCCAATATCAACACGGACCTGATCCTGCCGAGCGGCTCGATTTATCTTTCGCAGGCGGAGCAGGTGCGGCTCATATTCAAAGCCAATCGCCCCGGCTGGGTCG
>CAZEAX010000740.1:0-1866 GCA_964510405.1 uncultured Streptomyces sp.
CCCTGTGCTGCTCGCCGTGAAAAGCGGCTCAAAAAACTCGCTCGAAGAATGAGAAGACACGTTAACCACGCGAGCTCAGACAGTTTCTCGCCGCGCGCTCCGGACTCGGACTCTCGAAGAGTGGAGCGGGTAGGAGCGCCGACGGCTGCGATTATCAGTATCGACCGGAGCTTCATCGTCAGCTCCCGCACCGACGCTACGCGGCACCGGGTCGCAGCCGCCCTTTTCACGACTGCGACTGCTCGGCGACTCACGAGGGGTCCCAAAGGCGAGCAGCGCAGCGATGCGAGCAACGGCGTGATTGTGCATTTTGAATTTCAATCTGACTTTTACTTCTGATCGACAACCTCACCCAAATATCAATTCACGACACTGCATGCCCTTGGGACCCCTTGTGAGCCGCTGCGTAACACAGGCGAGTTCGGTGTTGTGGTCGAGGAACTGTCTGAGCTCGCAACCCCAATGTGTTTTCTCATTCTTCGAGCGAGTTTTGCCGAGACCCCGAACTCGCCTGTGTTACGCAAGGAACGCGCAGGCGCGGCTCACCAGGGGCGGCCTCCTTTTGGTTACTTTTCCTGGCCGCGCAGGAAAAGTGACCAGCCTCCGGTCTGCCACCGGAGAAGTAACCGGCCCCGGGTCCGCCACCCGGAGATTGAAACCAGCCCCGGGTCTGCCACCCGGTGCCTTAATAGGCCAGGGCGCCACACCATAGCGCGACCTTCTCGCGCATTCTTACCACCCCCTGCCTCTTGGTGGCATGATGTCGGCATACAAACAGAACGACAGGGATACATGAGACAGTTGCTTCTTACCGCAATCGTTATTATCGGCGTGCACGTCTACAATGCGCGTGCAGATGAAGTCACGCTGATCGCGCCGGGCGGGATCCGCGCACCGATTCAGAAAATGATCCCCGATTTCGAACGCAAGACCGGCCACACGGTGAAAGCGACGTTCGGTTCGGGCAACGGGACCAAGCAGCAGGTGATGAAGGGCGAAGCGTTCGACGTGCCTATCGTGCAGCCGCCGCTCGCCGATGTCATCGCGACGGGCAACGTCGTTGCCGCAACCGAAACGCCGCTCGCGACCGTGGCAGTCGCGG
Source organism: uncultured Streptomyces sp. (assembly GCA_964510405.1). Lineage (GTDB taxonomy): Bacteria > Pseudomonadota > Gammaproteobacteria > Burkholderiales > SG8-41 > PALSA-1004. Next base: position 1,103 of record CAZEAX010000740.1, read on the forward strand.
TCGCGGTGCGCAAAGGCGCCCCCAAGCCCGACATCTCGACGCCCGACGCTGTCAGGACCATGCTGCTCGCCGCGAAGAGCGTTGCTTTCCCCGACGGCGCGCGCGGCGCCGCGGCCGGTGTCAGCTTCGACGAATCGTTGAGGACGCTCGGCATTGCGGAACGGATGAAATCAAAAATCATCCGCGCGCAAGGCGGCGCCCTCTCGATGGAAATGCTCGCCAAAGGCGAAGTCGAGATCGGCCTGACCTTCCTGAGTGAAATCCACGACCCGGGTGTCGAAGTCGTCGGCATCCTCCCGCGCGAGATTTCAACGCCGACCGCGCTGGTCGGTTTCGTATCTACGAAAGCGAAATCGCCCGAAGCCGCGAAAGCGTTGTTGAAGTATCTTTCAGGACCGGAAGCGGCGGTGGTTTACAAGGCGATGGGGATGCAGGGTAATTGATTTTCGCCGGGAGGCGTTTGGCTCATTGCGGATATGTCACATCTGACATATACTAAGCATGGTGACGAAGGTGGACAAACCGCTGGTCTGGCTTAAAGGCGAGATCAAGACGCCGCCGTTTTCGGCGCCGGCAAGGGTCGAGGCCGGGGTTTTGCTGAGACGACTTCAGCGCGGCGAAAAAATCTCGCTGCCGCACTCGCGGCCCATGCCTGCAATTGGCAAAGGGTGTCATGAACTGCGAATTCAGGATGAAAGCCGGACTTGGCGCATCGTGTATCACATCGATGCTGAGGCAATAGTCATCCTGGAAGTCTTCCCGAA
>CAZEAX010000741.1:0-1863 GCA_964510405.1 uncultured Streptomyces sp.
CGAACCCTCGCCGAAGAGATCCTGGTAAACATCGGAGATCGCGCGCGTATACGGATCGATGCCAGCCTCGGCCCCGAACAGTTGCGCATACCGCGACCGGTTGGTGCCCGACAAGCTCACGGCCACGCGCGGCTGCATGATGGCGTAGCCCTCGGTTACCCGCTGCCGTTCTTCGTCGAAATGCGCGCGATTCAGCGGGTGCGCCATCGTCCCCACAAACTGGTGCGCCGTATCGCGCGGCAGTTGCGTATCCGTGTCCAGGGTAATAACGTACTTAACGCCGGGCAAGACGTCGGTCGCGCCGACGATGAGCGAGAAACACTCCTTGCCGCCGCCACGCAGCAGCGCATTTAATTCCGCCAGCTTCCCGCGCTTGCGCTCGTAACCCATCCACAGCTGCTCCCGGGGATTCCAGCGGCGCGGGCGGTGGAACAGGAAAAATGGGTCGCCGGTTGCGCCGCGGTACTTTTCATTCAGTTCTTCAATGAGGTTCCCCGCCAGCAGCGTGAGCGATTCGTCGTCCGGTTGTGTTTCCTCGTGGGCGTCCCGAAAATCGGTCAGCAGGCCGAAGTGCAGGTTGGCGTCGCGGTTCGCGAGAAACCGCACTTCAAGCGCCTCGACGAGATCTTCGATGTTTTGGGCGCTGGTGAGCATGGTCGGAACCACGACGAGCGTGTGGCAATCCGGCGGAATTCCTTTGGAGAAGTCCAGGCGTGGCAGCAGTTGCGGAGTGGCCAGCAAGGTCGCCGCCCAGTTGACGAGCGCGATTGCCAGATGACTCGCGCACAAGACCGCGAGTATCGCCGCCAGTGCGAGCAGCCAGACTTGCGGACTGCCGGCGTGCGCCTTTGCTATCAGGCTGGCGCTGAAAGCCGCCGTCAGCAGCGCGATCGCGCCCAGATAGAGCACCAAAGGACACTGGCGGCCTGCGCGTTGCACGGCACCGGCGATCGACCAGCGTACCTCCGCCGCACGGTTGAGCTGCGACAGACCCTTGTCGATCAGGTAATAGCCCACATGCGCAGTGCGATCGCCGCCGTCACCGCCATGTGCGCCCAACTTTGCCGCGCCTTCGTGCGCGAGTTGAATCGCTTTGCGCGCGATATCGCCCTCGGACAAACGGCTTGCTTTCGCCGTCTTCTCGACCGCGTGCCGGTAGCGGTCCCGCGTGGCGAAATCCATCCGGCCGTAGATGCCGCCCGGATCCTCCCGCAGTTTCTGCTCGACGCCGCTCATGGTTTCGACAAATTCGCGCCAGTCCATCGCCCCCAGGAAGCGCAGGCTGCCGATGCTGTTCGCGATCGAAACCTGGCCGGAGGCCTGCTTCTGCGTTTCCGATTGCACGAGCTGCTCGATTGTCAGGCCAGATTCGGAAAGGCGTTGCTCGATCCAGGTCAGCGGCAACGCGAGCGCCGCACTTTGCCCTTGCAGGCGGCGCGCCAGTTCCGCGACAAACGAGCTCGCCATCGGCGGATTCGAGCGCGCCATGTCGGCGACCACCAGGATCAGGCTCTTCGGGTCCTGTTCGGCAACCTCCATCATCTGGTCCGCCCAGGCATCGGCGCGGTCGCGGTCGCGCGTGCTGGCCGCCACCAATGCGCCGACGCGGCGCAGGTTCTCGATCAGCGCCAGGCGCAGCATGATCGGGATCGCCCACAGTTCGCCGAGCTTTAGCGGCTGGACGGTCTGGTACGCGGCGACGAAGCGGCTCAGCGTGCCGCGGCTCAGGCGACCGTCGGCGTGGGCGATGGCCTCGAGCGCCAGGTCGTGGACACGCGGCTGCGTGCCGTCGCGGGTCTCCGAGGGGTCCGCCAGCCGCGGCAGCTCCTTGTCCCAGTGCGCCAGCGCCCCCACGTTCTTCTC
>CAZEAX010000742.1:0-1860 GCA_964510405.1 uncultured Streptomyces sp.
GACATCGGATTGCAGCAATCCGATCACGTCGTGCGCGGCGTCGAACACGGCTCGGATCTCTTCATATTCATGGCGCAGGCGCTGGCGCCCGAACTCACGCTGGTCGCGGCGCCGGCCATCCAGTCGTTTGCGGACCTCAAAGGCCGCGACATTGCGGTTGATGGCGCGCGCACCGGTTATGCGCTCCTGTTGCGCAAATTGCTCGCCGACAAAGGTCTCGCCGACGGCGATTACACGTTCCGGGAAATCGGCGGCTCGAAAGAGCGCTTCGATTCGCTGAAGTCGGGCGCCACCGTGGCGAGCCTGCTCAATCCACCGTTCGATCGCAACCTGATCGCCGCCGGTTTTCGCAGCCTGGGCACGACCGGCGAGTATTTTCCGAGCTATCCCGGTTCGATCGCCGCGGCGCGGCGCAGTTGGGCCGCGCGTAACGAGTCCGCATTGCTCGCTTATATCCGCGCGTTCGACGCGGCCTACGCGTGGCTCAAGGACACGCGCAACAAGGACGCCGCGATTCGGCTCCTGCCCGCGCGGCTCGATATCGACCGCGCCACCGCCGCTCGCGCGTACGACCAGATTGCCGCCCAGCCGCTCCCGCAAATCACCCCGGATGGTTTGCGCCAGGTGATCGCCGTAGTATGGGCGTCGGAGGGGCTCGCCGGGCCTCCGGCGCAACCCGGGAAATACATGGATTTGTCCTACCTCAACAAAGCACGCAATACACGCTGATATGCTCGTCCGACCCTATGCATGACGCCACCCCACCGAAACACGATGCGCTCGTCGCGTCCGCCATCCACCACTGGGCGCCGCGGTTTGTCACGAACGGCGTGCCGCTGACGGATTTTCAGGAAGTCACCGCCGGAATCTCGCGCTGGGCCGAGTGGTGCCGCGCGTGGAGCGCGCGCGCCGCGGTGCACGAGCAGATCGGCCGTCAGGCGCTCGCGGACGGTTTCAAACTGTCGGCGGGGCAGCACCTGACGACTGCCGCGGTGTGCTACCACTTTGCGAAATTCGTGTTCGTGCTCGACGTGAACGAGATGCGCGCCGCGCACATGAAAGCGGTCGAGTGCCGGAAGCTCGCGCTGCCGCATTTGCGTCCCGCCGGCGAGTACGTGCGTATTCCATTCGAAGGCAAGTCGTTCGCCGGCGTGTTGCGCCGGCCGGCGGGTGTAAAGCGGCCGCCGCTCGTCGTCATGTGCATGGGGCTCGATTCGGCGAAAGAGGAGATGGACAGCTATGAGTCGCTCTTTCTCGCGCGCGGGCTTGCGACGCTCAGCTTCGACGGACCGGGGCAGGGCGAGTCGGAATACGACATTCCGATTCGCGGCGATTACGAAGCGGCGGTCAAAGCAGTCGTCGACTGGGTCGGGCAGCGCACCGATATCGATCCGGCAAACGTCGGCTTGTGGGGGGTGAGCCTCGGCGGCTATTACGCGCCGCGCGCCGCCGCTTTCGAGAAGCGCATCAAAGCCTGCATCGCGTTGTCCGGTCCGTACGACATGGGCGCCGCGTGGGACGGTCTGCCGGAACTCACGCGTGAAACGTTTCGCACGCGCGCGCATTGCGCGACGCAGGATGCCGCCCGTACGGTCGCCGCCACATTGAGCCTCAAAGGTGTCGCCGATAAAATCACGTGCCCGCTGTACATCGTGACCGGCAAGCTCGACCGCGTGGTGCCGTGGCAGGACGCCGAGCGCCTCGCGCGCGAAACGCGCGGCCCGGTCGAACTCGTGATCATCGAGGATGGCAACCACGTCGCCAACAACCGCGCCTACAAATACCGCGCGCAGTCGGCCGACTGGATGGCGCGGCAGCTGGCGGGAACGAAATAAGTTGGACTGCGTTAAAACCTGCCTC
>CAZEAX010000743.1:0-1853 GCA_964510405.1 uncultured Streptomyces sp.
CGTCCTTGGTCGCCTGGCGCTGCGAGTCGTTGAAGTACGCGGGCACCGTGATCACGGCCTCGGTGACCGGCTCGCCGAGGTAGTCCTCGGCCGTCTTCTTCATCTTGATCAGCACCTGCGCCGACACTTCAGGGGGTGCTATTTTCTTGCCGCGCACTTCGACCCACGCGTCGTTGTTGTCGGCCTTGATGATTTTGTACGGCATCAGGTCGATGTCCTTCTGCACTTCCTTTTCATCGAAGCGGCGGCCGATCAGGCGCTTCACCGCGTAGAGGGTGTTTTTCGGATTGGTGACGGCCTGCCGCTTGGCGGAAGCGCCGACCAGGATTTCGCCGTCCTCCGCATAAGCGACAATCGACGGCGTGGTGCGCGCGCCTTCCGAATTTTCGATGACCTTCGGCTGGCCGTTTTCCATCACGGACACGCACGAATTGGTCGTTCCCAGGTCGATACCGATTATCTTAGCCATGTCATTACCCCGTTTTTCGTAAATTGTTCGAGCCGGTCAAACCGCGATCCGGCGTGCTATTCCATGCATGCAGATATGGGGATTAACCCTGTGCTTTCAACTGGCACGGTCATCCCGCCTTGGGCTTTGCGACGGCCACCATCGCGGGCCGGATCACGCGGTCGTTGAGCAGATAGCCTTTCTGGAACACCTGCACGACGGTATTGGGTTCGGCGTCCGCTTCAACCGTGTTGATCGCCTGGTGGCGGTGCGGATCGAACTTCTGCCCGAGGGGGTGGATTTCGGCGACGCGAAATTTATCGAATACGGAATTCAACTGTTTCAAGGTAAGTTCGACGCCGCTTTTCAGGTTTTCGGCGGTCGCGTTGCCGGCCGACAGCGCGGCTTCGAGGCTGTCCTTGACCGCCAGCAACTCGGTCGAAAAATTTTCGATCGCGTATTTGTGCGCATTGGCGATGTCGGCCTGCGCGCGTTTGCGGATATTGTCGGCGTCGGCTTTGGCCCGCAGCCATGCATCGTGATGCTCCTGCGCGGCCAGTTCGGCCTGCTTCAGCAGCATGTCATGGGACGGGACGGTCTCGGGCGCATTGGTTTCGGCGACGGCTGACTGCACTTTAGGCGCAGACTGCGGATCGTCGTCCGCGGCAGGTGTGGGTGCTGCGTGCTGGTCCAGCATTACTTCCTCTCGATTGACTGATTCCTGAAGTAATGGGGGCGCCCGGCAGGATTTCAAGCGTCACGCGCGGCCGAATCCAACTTTATGAAAGAAAAAGCCTAATTGCGGCGCCGGCAGGACAATGGCATGACTTCGCCGTGGTCCGGGCTTATTGCGGTTGCTTCCCTCCCAGCACCAGCGCGCTCAGCGCCCAGCTGATGATTCCGTACGCAATTGCGCCGCCGACCGCCGGCCAGAAACCGGCGACTATGAAGCCCTTGACGAACGACGCGACGAACCAGAACAGGAGCCCGTTGATCACGAAAGTGAAGAGCCCCAGCATCAGGATATTGATCGGCAGCGTGAGCAGTATCAGCAGCGGCCGGATCAGGGTGTTGATGAGGCCCAGGACCAGCGCGGTGACGAGCGCGGTATAAAAGCCGTCGACGCGGATAGAATCGAAAATATAAGGCAGCGCGAGCAATGCCAGCGCATTGATAAGCCAGAGAGCGATGAGTCTCATGCTTTGGCGCCGAGCGCGAGCGCGCGCTCGCGCGCCTGCGCGAGCTGCTCGGCCGGCGGCTCGTTGCCGACCCATCCGCCGAGGTTGGCGGCGACGATGTCGGCGAGCGCGTGGATCCAGTCATCGCGCTCGTTCAGGCACGGGATCGCGTGATAGTCCCCGCCGCCCGCCGTCAGAAATATAGTCTTGCCTTCGATCGCGATTTC
>CAZEAX010000744.1:0-1850 GCA_964510405.1 uncultured Streptomyces sp.
GGAAAATCTGCGCCTCGTTGATGAGCTCGATCACGAGCTCAGAATCCGACGCCGAGGTTGCGACTATGGTCAATATCTGCGGATTTTCCCGCTTCAACAATTTGAGCATGTCCGTCAACTGGCCGTGGCCCGCTTCGACATCGGTGATCACGACGCCGATTTCACGCGCCTGCATGACTGCAAGCGCCGCATCGGCGTCGGCGGCGTAGATGACCGGGCACAAGCCGCCGACCAATTCGCGCGCGACGCGGAAAATCTCCTCGTCGCGATCGATGACGAGCACCCCGGCGTCCATCTTGCGAGGTAAAGCGGTCGCCGGCGTTTTGGTATCGGCGAGCTGCAGGCCGATTGTCGCGGCCTCGGCGACGATGGTCTGCAAGTCTGTGTTGTCCCACGGTTTGCTGATGAACCGGTAGACCTCGCCGTCGTTGATCGAGCCGACGATGGCCGCGAGGTCGGAATAGCCGGTGAGCAGGATGCGCACGCTCGTCGGCGAAATTTCATGCGAACGGCGCAGCAGTTCGACGCCCGGCATGATCGGCATGCGCTGGTCGCTGATGATGACGTGGACGTGATACTTGCCCATGAAGTCGAGCGCCTTGTTGCCGTCAGTCGTGGTGAAGACGTGATAGCGCTGGCGGAACAGCGATTTCAACGCGGTCAGGATGCGTTCTTCGTCGTCGACAAGCAGCAGCCGCGCCTGTTTGATGCCGGTGTCGAGGCTGATCGCGCTGTCGCCTGTCAGCACCGCCGCCACGTCGCCGTCGGCGGGTTTCGCGGCAGGCGCCGCCGCGGCGCCTAGCAGCTTTGCGGCATTCATGAGCGCCGCGCCGTCGGGTGCGGGTGTGGGCACGGCGGGCGTGGCGCCTGCGTTGAGCGTGGCGTCGATCGCCGCCTGAAAAGCGTCCGCGAATTCGCGCGCGCTCTGGAAGCGGTCGTCGCGTTTCTTGGCGAGCGCTTTTTGCAGCACGCGGTCGATCAGCGGCGACAACTTCGGGTTCAGGCTGGACGGATCGGCGGGTGGTTGATTGAGCACCTGGTGCATGACCGCCGCGGAGTTGCCGGTAAACGGCTTGCGTCCGGTCAGGAGCTCGTAAGCGATTACGCCGACCGAATACAAATCCGCCTGCAACCCGATGTCCGTGCCCATGAACTGTTCGGGCGCCATGTAATGGGGCGTGCCGAGCACATCGCCGACTTGCGTCAATTGCGAAGACTCGATGCGCGCAATGCCGAAATCGCTGATCTTGATGCGGCCGTCGTTGTTGATCAGGATATTCGACGGCTTGACGTCGCGATGGATGACGCCCGCGGCATGCGCGTGGCCGAGCGCGTCGAGCAGCTGGCGGATGATCTCGGCAACTTCCCTGACCTCGTAGGCGACTTCCTGCTGCAGATGCTGGGCCAGTGTTTTGCCGTTGACGAGCTCCATCACGATGTAGGCGACGTCGTCGTCTTCGCCGTAGTCGTAAATCTGCACGATGCGCGGATGCACTAGCCGGCCGACTGCCTGGGCCTCGTGGCGGAAGCGCTGCATAATGTGTTTCAAATCGTCCGCGCCGACCGAGGTCTTGGAGATCGCCTTGATCGCGACCGCGCGCGAGATCGCGGGATCGAAACCCCGGTAGACGCTGCCCATGCCGCCTTTGCCCAGGACGCCCTGGATTTCGTACTTGCCGATTTTTTGCGGATCCACCATGGCGTTTCTTCAGCCCGCAAGGCTCGCGTCGGCCGGCGGCTTCAACGGCAGCCACACGGTGAAACGGGTGCCGCTGCCGACCGTCGATTCGACGTCGATGCGGCCGCCGTGCTGCTGCACGATCTTGTACGAGATCGACAGGCCGAGCCCG
>CAZEAX010000745.1:0-1837 GCA_964510405.1 uncultured Streptomyces sp.
CGTTCGCGACCGAGGCGAGCATCGGCATCAAGCCTTTTCCGTCGGGCCGTCTTACGCATCCCGGCATGTGCGAGCTCGAAAAGATCGTGAAGGAAAACGACTTCGGGCCGGACGAGATCGAGCGCATCCACGTGAAGACGAACCGCCAGCTGCCCGGCAATCTCACGTATCACCGCCCGCGTACCGGGCTCGAAGGCAAGTTCAGCATGGAGTTCTGCCTGGCGGCCATCCTCGTACTGCGCCGCGCCGGTCTTGCCGAATTCACCGACGAGTGCGTGAACCGCGCCGACGTCCAGGGTGCGATTTCGAAAATCGACTACACGTGCTACAGCGACGACGAAGCGGCGGCGAACAGCTACCCGCTGCTGACGACGTTTCTCGAAGTCGTGCTGAAGGACGGCCGGCGTTTCAGCGGGCGCGCCGATTACGCGCGCGGCAGTCCGCCGCAGCCGATGACGTTCGACGAAGTCGCCGACAAATTGCGCGGCGGCGCCGATTTCGCGCGCTGGGACAAGGCGAAAACGGAGGCGATCGTCGCTATCGTGCGCGAACTGGAAAGCCTGAAAAAGTTTTCCGAACTTGCAGTGCTGCTGCGCAACTGACGCATGCGGAGGCTTTCGGTTGAAGTGCTGCTCGGGCTTTGCGCGGTCTCGGCGGCTGCGGCCGACGCTTATCCGAACCGGCCGGTCCGCCTCGTGGTGCCGACCGGCGCCGGCGGCAATACCGATACCTTCGCGCGCATCGTCGCGGACAAGTTGAAGGGACAGCTCGGCCAGCAGGTCATCGTCGACAACCGTACGGGTGCAAGCGGCATCGTCGGCTCCGATATCGTCGCCAAGGCCGCACCCGATGGCTATACGCTCTTGATGGCGTTTCCATCGCATCCGGTGAATCCGAGTCTCTATTCGGACCTGCCGTACGACACGCTGAAGGATTTCGCGCCGGTCACGATGGTGACGTCGGTGACGCAGGTGCTGCTCGTCAATCCGAAGCTGTCCATCAATTCGGTCAAGGACCTGATCGCACAGGTGAAGGAAAGGCCGGGCACATTCAATCACGGTGTTGTCGGTCGCGGCAGTCTCGGCGATTTGTCCGCCGAAGTGTTTTCGATGATGTCGGGCGCCCGGCTCACGCAAATCGCTTACAAGGGTGCACCGCAGGTAATGACGGCGCTGATCGGCGGCGAACTGCAGGTTTACTTCAGTCCGCCGGTGGTCGCGATCCCGCAGATGAAGGCGGGCCGCGTGCGCGCGCTCGGCGTCAGCACAAAGAAGCGTCTGGCGGCGATACCCGAGGTGCCGACGATCGCCGAAGCCGGGCTGCCGGGCTTCGAGGTCGTCGGCTGGAACGGCATACTTGCGCCGGCCAAAACGCCGCGCGCGATCATCGAGCGGCTGCATGCGGAAATCGTGAAAGTCGTGCGCACGCCGGAAGTCGAGGCGGACATATTCGCGCAGGGCATCGAGCCGATCGGCAACACGCCGGAAGAATTCGACCGCGTGATTCGCGCCGACATCGCGAGATGGGCAAAAATCTTGAAGGGTGCGAAAACGAAGGCCAACTGACCCGCCGTGTTGAGCGGCGGGGGGCGAAGCTAGTCGGTGAAATCGAGCTGATCGTCGAGCTGCACGCCGTAGAGCGGTATCGGATCGCGCTTGGACAGGGTCAGGGGCGGCAGCTCCTCGGCTTCGAGCTTGACGCCGGCGGCGGAGAGCGCATCCATGATCGGTTTCGAGAGCACGAACTCGCCGGGGCGCGCGCCGTGCAGCAGGCGCTCCGCAACGCTCAATCCGTCGCCTACGATCAGCGTGTGGCCGTCGACCGCGCCGAACAGCGA
>CAZEAX010000746.1:0-1834 GCA_964510405.1 uncultured Streptomyces sp.
GGCGATGATTGATTTGCTCGCGGGAAATGTGCAGATCATCTTTGCGACCGTGTCGACCGCAATCACCTACGTCAAAGCTGGGCGCATTCGGCCGCTCGCGGTAACGTCGGCCAAGCGCGTCGAGCAGTTCGCTGACATGCCCACCATAGCCGAGGCCGGCGTGCCGGGATTCGCGGTTGATAATTGGTATGGCTTCTTTGCCCCCCGCGGAACTCCCAAACCGCTGATCACGAAACTACATGCTGAAATTAACCACATCTTGCTCCTGCCCGATGTAAAGGAACGGCTCGCGGTGCTTGGAATTTTTCCATTTCTGATGCCGACACCGGACGGATTTGGCGATTACATCAAAGACGAAATCAAGAAGTACGCGAAGGTCGTGCAGGACTCAGGCTCTCACATAGACTGAAAGCCGAATATTCAACCTTGGGCTGCTTCCGGTTTCTTGGACAAGTGGTTCTCAATCCAGATAAACTCAATTTGAGTACACTTCCCAAATTGTGTGCGTTCCTGGTGCACCACCAGTTACGTGCACTTTCGCTGCGAATTCATGTTTAAACTGCGGACAGATAGCCCGCTGCCAATTTCATAGGGAGTATGAATGTCTGCTCGATGGCAATCGTCCAGGGTCGCTGGCATTGCAGCGTCCGCAACGGTCGCGATGATGGATCGTGTAAAGCAGCTACGTGAGGCAGGGGAGAACGTCATAGGGTTGGCTACCGGCACCCCTGATTTTGACACGCCCGCTTACATCAAGGAGGCCGGAAAGGCGGCGATCGACGAAGACCGAACGTATATCACTTATACGCAAAGTGCCGGGCTGCCCGAGTTGCGCGAGGCCATAGCGACAAAACTTGTGCGCGAAAATAATGTACGGGTGACTCCGGATGAAATCCTCGTCACGATCGGGGTCAAGCAGGGACTGTTCACGGCGGCGCAAGCATGTCTCAACCCGGGTGATGAAGTGCTTATTCCGACACCAACCTGGGTGACTTATGCGGCATGCGTCACGCTGGCCGGGGCAGTGCCTGTATTTGTCCCCTGTCGCAAGGAGAAGAGCTTCCGTCCCGATCCAGAGGAACTGGCCAGGCATATAACACCGCGAACACGGATGATCATGCTCAATTCACCTGGAAATCCTGCCGGTGGCGTGATTACGTCCGCCGCTATGCTGGGCATTGCGGAATTGGCGACGAAGCATGATTTGTTGGTGCTCTCGGACGAAATTTACGAGCATATGGTTTTCGACGACCACCGCCACATCAGTATTGCGTCACTGCCTGGAATGGGAGAGCGCACACTGACACTCAATGGTTTATCGAAGACGTATGCGATGACGGGGTGGCGGGTTGGTTACGTCGCAGGCCCCAGGCAAGTGCTGCGCAATATGCAGAAAATACACAGCCACTCTGTCACCTGCGCCTGCGCGTTCGCGCAAAAGGCCGCAGCGGTAGCACTGAATGGACCACAGGATGATCTGCGTTCCTACATCTCAACACTTGCATCGCGAAGAACGCAGCTCATTGCTGGGCTTAACAGCATTCCCGGCGTCAAATGCGGCCCGCCGGACGGCGGGATTTTCTGTTTTCCAGATATTTCAGGGCTGGGCATTTCGGATCGGGAATGCTCCAGTGTTTTTCTGGAGAACGCGAAGGTCAGCACATTGCCGGGCTCCGACTTTGGGCCGGGTGGTGAAGGCCATTTGCGCCTCAATTTCGCCCGCCGCGAGGCGCGCGACCTCGATACGGCAATCGAGAGGCTGATTGCGGCGAGGGCAAAGATTTGAAATCCGTCAGCGCTGGATCGAGTGTTACGACCATTAGCGAGAACCATC
>CAZEAX010000747.1:0-1827 GCA_964510405.1 uncultured Streptomyces sp.
TTCGCATCGGATCCGATGTTTCAGGCGACTGCATTATTGCTGCAGGAACGCGTGCCCAGGGCCGGCGCGTTTCAGTTGCATACGGCCGAGTTCTCCGCCATTCGCGAGGCCGCCGACGAAGCGGGGATGCCAATGCGCATCATCAGCAACCCCAACACGCCGGTGCCGGAGGTGCAGTTATTATCCAACGGCAGGTACCACGTAATGGTCACCAACGCGGGCGGCGGCTACAGCCGCTGGAAAGACCTCGCCGTGACCCGCTGGCGCGAAGACACGACCCGCGACAACTGGGGCACGTTCTGTTACCTCCGCGACGTGGCGAGTGGAGTGTTCTGGTCGAACACGCATCAGCCTGCGCTCAAGCGCGCACAGACCTACGAGGCCATTTTTACCGAGGGGCGCGCGGAATTCCGCCGCCGCGACCTCGACTACGTCACGCACACCGAAATCGTCGTCTCACCGGAAGACGACATCGAACTGCGCCGCGTGCACATCACGAACCGCGCGCGCGTGCGCCGCACCATCGAAGTCACGAGTTACGCCGAAGTGGTGCTCGCCGTGCCCGCCGCAGACGCACTGCATCCGGCATTCAGCAATCTGTTTGTGCAAACCGAGATCATCCGCGAGCGGCAGGCGATCCTGTGCACGCGCCGCGCGCGCGCGCTCGCCGAGCAGGCGCCATGGATGTTTCACCTGATGACCGTGCGCGGCGCGGAAGGCGGCAGGATTTCGTACGAAACAGACCGCATGCGCTTCGTCGGGCGCGGGCACACCGTGGCCGCGCCCCGGGTGATGAACGATGCCGGGCCGCTGTCGGGGACCGCGGGTTCCGTACTCGATCCGATCGTCGCGATCCGGTATCAAATCGCGCTCGAACCGGACCAGGTGGCAACGATAGACATGGTGTGCGGTATCGGCACCACCCGCGAGGCCGCCTTGGGCCTCGCCGGAAAATACCAGGACCGCCATCTCGCGGACCGGGTGTTCGAACTCGCGTGGACGCACAGCCAGGTGGTGCTGCGCCAGATCAACGCCACCGAATCGGATGCGCAACTTTACGGACGGCTGGCGGGCTCCGTCATCTACGCCAATTCGAGCTTGCGCGCGGACGCGGGCGTCCTCGCCAAAAATCGTCGCGGCCAGTCCGGCTTGTGGGGCTATGCGATTTCCGGCGATTTGCCGATCGTGCTGCTGCAGATCGGCGACCTCGTGAATATCGATCTGGTACGCCAGCTCGTGCAGGCCCACGCCTACTGGCGCCTGAAGGGTCTCACCGTCGATCTCGTGATCTGGAACGAAGATCGCGCCGGCTACCGGCAGGTGCTGCAGGAACAGATCATGGGGCTGATCGCCGCGGGCGTCGAAGCCCACGTGATGGACCGGCCCGGCGGAATCTTCGTGCGCCGCGCGGAGCAGATATCGGAGGAAGACCGCATTCTCGTCCAATCGGTTGCGCGCGTCATCATCAGCGACCGGCGGGCGGCGCTGGGCGACCAGATCAACCGGCGCGGCTTGATGGAACTGCGCTCGCCGCACCTGAACCTGCCGCGCTTCAAGCCCAGCCGGAATCACCGCGCCGACCTGCCGGTGGTGGTGCCGGCCGCGCGCGGCGATCTCGTTTTCTTCAACGGCCTGGGCGGCTTCAGCGCCGACGGGCGCGAGTACGTGATCACGACCATGCACGGGCAGTTGACGCCGGCGCCATGGGTCAACGTGCTGGCCAACCCGCAGTTCGGCAGCGTAATTTCCGAAAGCGGCATGGCCTACACGTGGAGCGAGAATGCGCACGAGTTTCGCCTCACGCCGTGGAGCAACGACCCGGTGAGC
>CAZEAX010000748.1:0-1826 GCA_964510405.1 uncultured Streptomyces sp.
GCCATCTGGTCGCCGTCGAAGTCGGCGTTGAACGCGGCGCAGACGAGCGGATGCAACTGGATCGCCTTGCCTTCGATCAGCACCGGCTCGAACGCCTGGATGCCCAGGCGATGCAGCGTCGGCGCGCGGTTCAGCATCACCGGGTGTTCGCGGATGACTTCTTCGAGGATGTCCCACACTTCCGGCACTTCCTGCTCGACCAGGCGCTTGGCGGCCTTGATCGTGGTGGCGAGGCCCAGCACTTCCAGCTTGTGGAAAATGTACGGCTTGAAAAGCTCGAGCGCCATTTTCTTCGGCAGGCCGCACTGGTGCAGTTTCAATTGCGGTCCGACCACGATGACCGAGCGGCCCGAATAGTCGACGCGTTTGCCCAGCAGGTTTTGCCGGAAACGGCCGCCCTTGCCCTTGATCATGTCGGCGAGCGACTTCAACGGACGCTTGTTCGCACCCGTCATCGCCTTGCCGCGGCGACCGTTGTCGAGCAGCGAGTCGACGGCTTCCTGCAGCATGCGCTTCTCGTTGCGCACGATGATTTCCGGCGCTTTGAGTTCGAGCAGGCGCTTCAGGCGGTTGTTGCGGTTGATCACGCGACGATACAGATCGTTCAAGTCGGAGGTCGCGAAACGTCCGCCGTCGAGCGGCACCAGCGGGCGCAATTCGGGCGGCAGTACCGGCAGCACTTCCATGATCATCCACTCCGGTTTGATGCCGGACTTGTGGAAGGCCTCGAGCACCTTCAGGCGCTTGGCGATCTTCTTGATCTTGGTGTCGGACGTCGTCGCCGCGAGTTCGGTGCGCAGCGTTTCGATCTCGTGCTTCAAGTCGATGGCGCGCAGAAGCTCGCGCACCCCTTCGGCACCCATGATGGCGGTGAAGTCATCGCCGAATTCCTCGACCTTCGCGAGGTAGTCGTCTTCCGACAGCAACTGGCAGCGCTGCAGCGGCGTCATGCCGGGGTCGGTCACGACGTAGGCTTCGAAGTACAGCACGCGTTCGATGTCGCGCAACGTCATGTCGAGCACCATGCCCAGGCGCGACGGCAGCGACTTCAGGAACCAGATGTGCGCAACGACCGACGCCAGTTCGATGTGGCCCATGCGCTCACGGCGCACCTTCGACAGCGTCACTTCGACGCCGCATTTTTCGCAGATCACGCCGCGGTGCTTCAGGCGCTTGTACTTGCCGCACAGGCACTCATAGTCCTTGACCGGCCCGAAAATCTTGGCGCAGAAAAGCCCGTCGCGTTCCGGCTTGAACGTGCGGTAGTTGATGGTCTCCGGCTTCTTGACCTCGCCGTACGACCACGAACGTATCTTGTCGGGCGAGGCGAGCCCGATCTTGATTGCGTCAAACTCTTCTTCCGGCGTTACCTGCTTGAACAGATCCAGTAGTGCTTTCATTTTTCACTCCAAAAAGGCGTGATGCACAAATTCCCGTAAATTCGATGCGCGCGTTGTTGCGTTAATCGCGCGCTCAATATCGCTCGTGATCCAGATCGATATCGATGGCGAGCGAGCGGATTTCCTTGACCAGCACGTTGAACGATTCCGGCATGCCGGCTTCGATCTTGTGCTCGCCCTTGACGATCGACTCGTAGACCTTGCGGCGGCCTTCGGTATCGTCCGACTTGACGGTCAGCATCTCCTGCAGCGTGTACGACGCGCCGTAAGCTTCGAGCGCCCACACCTCCATCTCGCCGAAGCGCTGGCCGCCGAACTGCGCCTTGCCGCCCAGCGGCTGCTGGGTGACCAGGCTGTAGGGGCCGATCGAACGGGCGTGGATCTTGTCGTCCACCAGATGGTGCAGCTTCAGCATGTAGATGTAGC
>CAZEAX010000749.1:0-1824 GCA_964510405.1 uncultured Streptomyces sp.
CGTCGCAGGGGACTGGACCGACTTCAATCCACTGATGCCGCTGCGTCTGGTGGCGGGATAATCCTCGCACAACACGATTCCGTTCTTCGTAGCGCAGCCGGATCCACTTCGGTACTCTTATTTCGCATAACGCATGTGGACTGAACTAATCGGCTGGTCCGCCGCCGCCATACTTCTGCTCACCATCAGCCGCCAGGTCTACACGCAGTGGCGCGAGCGCAGCACGCAGGGAATGTCGCGCTGGCTTTTCATCGGACAGCTGGCGGCTTCGAGCGGCTTCGTTGTCTATAGCTGGCAATTGCGTAACTGGGTGTTTGTGGCGACCAACGTGCTGATGCTGGCAACGGCCGGCGTTGGCGAATGGATTTATCTGCACAACCGGCGCCGCGAGGAAAGGGCCGAGTTGCATCCGCAGCGCAAGTCCAAAGCGCTCTCGGGCGGCAACTGAGCCGCGTTGTTTCCTGATGCAGAGTGCGCGATGCTTCAAGCGCCACAGCGGATCCGATAATTTTAATTTCGCAATTCCGTCTCACAGTACGCCAACGCACAGATTTTCAGTGACTTGCTGCGTATTCTCCTGTCGATGGTGTTGGTCCTGGTTTGATTTGGTTTAGACCCCCGGCGCCTATGGCAAGCGAACAGTCTTTCCGAGTTAAACCGCAATAAATTTCACCTAGGAATATCCACTATGAAAACCCGTTTTGCATCATCGATACGATTGCCGCTCCTGGCCGGTGCGTTGGCGCTGGTTATTACAGGGTGCGGCTCCATGAATGACTCCACGCATCGTTCGTCCGACCGGGCGATCGCACCCGCCAGCGACGTCGGGCCGACCAGCTCCTCGGGAATTCCGCCGCGCATAGACCCGTTCTCGGTCAGCTATATCTCGTTTCCGGCCAGCACAAGTGAATCGGCAGGCATTTCGGGCCATTCATTCTTCTGCGCGCAACACTACAACCAGCCGGGCTGTCAGTCGCTTGACTCCGCGCGGGACAATGGTTCGATGAGCAATCGATCGGCGCGCTACAACCGCGGGAACTGGCGCGACTCAACGCCCACGGATGCTCAGGGCAACGCAACGGGTGACGTGAACAGCCCAGGCCGGTACTAGCTCGAACGTAACTGCATTTGAAACGGCGCATCAGTTGTTGGTGCGCCGTTTTCCATCGTCACGGCCGGCACGCACGGTTCGGAAGTTGCGGGGGGATTTATTCGGCCCGGCAAAAAATCCGGTGGGCGATATGTGCGGCAGCGAACGGACTTGCACGGTCTCTCGCGGCACAGTGGCGGTGCGTTCCGCCCACCCGTGCGCGGGCTTTGTCGCGCAGTTCCGGGGAAAACATGATCGCCAAATTTTTGACTCGTAACTTGCCGCTCTTGCTGGTCGCCGCCGGCCTGTCTGCATGCGGGGGCACGGCGCAATTAACGATCGCCGCGGGCAGCGGCCCCGATCCGGTGTTGCCGGCACCGGAGAAGTCGCTCGTCCCCGTCGTGAATATTGCGCCGGCCACGGGGTGGCCCCCCGGAAGCAGGCCGGTCGCTGCGGCGGGCACCGTCGTCGCGCGGTTCGCCGATGGCCTCGATCACCCGCGCTGGATTTATGTGCTGCCAAACGGCGACGTGCTCGTCGCCGAAACCAATGCGCCGCCCAAGCCGGAGGACGGCAAAGGCATCCGAGGGTGGATCATGAAGAAGGTGATGGCCAAGGCGGGTGCCGCCGCGCCCACCGCCAACCGCGTTACGTTATTGCGTGATCGTGACGGCGACGGCATCGTCGATACCCGCTCGGTGTTTCTCGAAGGGTTGAATTCACCGTTCGGGATG
>CAZEAX010000750.1:0-1823 GCA_964510405.1 uncultured Streptomyces sp.
CCCGAGAGGCAGTCCCCGCCATTGCCGCCGGGAATCGAATCGTTGTTGTCGTCCCCGGCTAATGTGTCCGAGCCGCCGCTACCGGGAATCGTGGCGTTGAATCCGGAGGCCGCGAACCCCGCCGTGTTGAGATTGCCGGAATGCGCGACGGGCCGCGCGGGCGTGATGAGTGCGATTTTCATACTTTGCGGATAAGCTAGAATGCCGAGATGAAAGCAGTACAAACTATAGCAGACGCTCGGCAAGGCGGATTGACCACCGCATCGTCGGCGCAGGTTCTTGCCGCGCGTTTGCGCGCTGCGCGCGAACGCACATTGTCGTTCGCTTCCGATCTCACCGTTGAACAATTGCTGGGGCTGAAGCTCTCGATAGTAAATCCGCCTTTGTGGGAAATCGCGCACGTCGGATGGTTTCAGGAATACTGGTGTCTGCGCTACCGCGAAGAAAACGATGTAGCACGCTCGCTGGTTGCGTCGGTGGATGCGCTTTACAACTCGGCGTTGGCGCCGCATGACACGCGCTGGATGCTGCCGCTATTGCCGTTCGATGCGATGTTGCGTTTTCTCGATGAGGTGTTGAACCGCGTGCTGGAGCGCCTGCAGCGTGAGCCGGAGAATCCGGCGTTGCTCTATTTTTCGGAGCTCGCCGCCGCCCACGAAGAGATGCATTGCGAAGCATTCACATATACGCGCCAGACGCACGGTTATGCTGCGCCGCGCGGCGGCATTAAGGCCGTGTCCGGCGGCGGTGCGCATCCGGGGGACGTCGCGATAACCGGGGGAGACTACCTGTTGGGCGCGCGGCGCGGCGAAGGTTTTGTTTTTGACAACGAGAAGTGGGAGCATGCGGTCGCACTCAAGCCGTTCGCAATTTCGCGCGCAGCGGTGACCAATCAACAATTCGTGGAATTCGTCGAGGCCGGCGGTTACGCGCGGTGCGAGTTGTGGTGCGACGCGGGCTGGCAATGGCGAACTGACGTGGATGCCCGCGCTCCTGTCTATTGGGCCAAGCGGGTCGGTGGTTGGCAGCATCGCATTTATGACAAAGTCGTACCGCTTTCACCGCACGCAGCCGTCATGCACGTCAACTGGTACGAAGCGGATGCCTGGTGTCGATGGGCGGGGCGCCGCCTGCCGTCGGAAGCGGAGTGGGAGCGGGCCGCGGCCGCAACGCCGCTCGACGCGCGCGGCACCGACGGCAAGCGTGTGTACCCTTGGGGCTCGCAGCCGCCGGACGGCGCGCACGCGAATCTCCACGGCGTATGCGGTACCGTCGCCCCGGTTGACGCATTCGATTCTGGCGACAGCGCCTGGGGTTGCCGCCAGATGCTCGGCAACGTGTGGGAATGGACCGCGGACTGGTTCAATCCGTATCCGGGCTTTGAGTGCGATCCATACAAGGAATATTCGGAGCCGTGGTTCGGCAACCACAAAGTGTTGCGCGGCGGATGCTTTGCGACGACCGCCGATCTGCTGCGCACCACGTGGCGCAACTTCTATACACCGGACCGGCGCGACGTGTTCGCCGGCTTCCGGACGTGCGCCGCATGAAGCGGATCGTCTCCTCCGATAACGCGCGATTCAAAGCCCTGCTCAAGCTGGCGGAGTCATCACGCGAACGCAAAAAGCATGGACTGTCGCTGCTTGACGGCACCCATCTGGTCGCCGCTTATCGCGAGCACGTCGGACTGCCCGTTGAACTGGTTGTCAGCGACAGCGGGTCTTCCAATCCGGAGGTTCGACGCCTTATCGACACGACGGCGCCAGTGGCGCCCTTGGTGCTCTCCGACCAGCTTTTCCAACAACTGTCGACGGTCGCAACGC
>CAZEAX010000751.1:0-1822 GCA_964510405.1 uncultured Streptomyces sp.
GATGCAGGAGCAGGCGCAGGTGCTGACGCAGGCGGTGTCGATCTTCAAGCTCGCGTACGGAGCGCAGACTGCAGCGCCGGCGCCGGCGGTGGAACGGTGCAGCCCCGAGCGTGCGGCCAACGTGACCAGACTGACGAAGGCGCGGGCTGCCAAGCCGGCAGCGCCAGGCGGGGCCAAAACGCGAATTGCAGCGACTAAAGTCGTCGGCAGCGACACCAATGCCGACGAATGGCAAGAGTTTTAGCCGATCCCAACCCGGACAAAGGAAACCGACATGCATACGACTCAAGCGGCGGGCGGTCATGATGCGATGCGCGATGCGGCAATGGCAGGTGGTGAATTTTTGACCTTCACCCTCGGCCACGAGGAATACGGAATCGAAATCCTGAAGGTGCAGGAAATCCGCGGTTACGACGCGGTAACGTGCATCGCCAACGCGCCTGCCTACATCAAGGGCGTGATCAATCTGCGCGGGATCATCGTGCCGATCGTGGACATGCGCATCAAATTCAACCTTGGCAAACCTGAATACACGCAGTTCACAGTCGTGATCATTCTGAACGTGGCGGGACGGGTGGTCGGCATGGTGGTGGACAGCGTGTCCGATGTGCTCACGCTGAAGGCGGACGAAGTGCGGCCCGCGCCGGAGTTCGGCGCGTCGCTCGACACGCAGTACATCATCGGCCTGGGCACGCTCGATCAACGCATGCTCATCCTGATGGACATCGAAAAGCTCATCACGGGGGCGGACATGGCGCTCATCGAACAGGCAACTTTGCAATAAGCAGGGGAAAAGCCCGCCGGCGCCGCTCATTGCAGCCCGGCGAGGGATGCACACAAGAAACTTTTAACAATCGGACCACCCGAAGAAAAAGGAGCATTCTCATGCGCGTCAATCTGCCGGTTTCGAATGTGGAATATTGCGTCAATGAAGGCGAATCGATCGTTACCACGACCGATCTGAAAGGACGGATCACTTATTGCAATCCGATGTTCATTCGCGCCAGCGGATTCAGCGAAAGCGAACTCATCGGACAGCCGCAGAATATCGTGCGGCATCCGGACATGCCGGTGGAAGCATTCGCGGACTTATGGGCGACGTTGAAGGCCGGTTTGCCGTGGACCGGGCTGGTAAAGAATCGCCGCAAAAATGGCGACTACTACTGGGTGCTCGCCAATGCGACGCCGATCATGGACAACGGCAATGCGGTGGGCTACCTGTCCGTGCGCACCACGCCCGCGCCGGAGCAAATCGAGCAGGCCGCCAAAGCCTATGGGTTGTTCAAGGATGGCAGGGCGCACGGACTCAAAATCCAGGGCGGTGCTGTCGTTCGAACCGGTTGGATCGGCAGATTAATCGCCTTGCGCAATTTGCCGTTGGCTGCGCAATTCGGCCTGACCATCGGGGCTTCGCTGGCGATATTGATGGCCGTCGGTGTCGCAGGATGGTGGGGAATCGGCAATGCCGCCGCACCCGCGTGGTTGGGTGACGCGCTTGTGGCCGGAACCGCAGGCGGCGCGCTGGCAGTCTCGTTGTTCGGATTCTGGTTGATGCAAAACACCGTTCAGCCGCTGCGCGATGCAATTGCCGTCGCCAACACGATTGCAGCGGGGGACCTGACCGCGAAAGTCAAATCCAACCGCAGCGGCGAGTTCGGTCAGTTGTTTCGCGCGCTGAACCAGATGACCGTGAATCTGACCGCCGTCATCTCCGATGCGCGTGCGGGTACGCAGGTAGTGCGCGACGCGGCGACCGAAATTGCGACCGGCAACACGGATCTCTCGCAACGGACGGAAGAGCAGGCGTCGAGTCTGGAAGAGA
>CAZEAX010000752.1:0-1821 GCA_964510405.1 uncultured Streptomyces sp.
GCCCAATGGATCACCACGGGCTGCCATTATGTAAATAGGGTTTGTTATCTTGTTACCGAGAAGCCGCATAAATTTATTTCAGTAGAATTCCGAGTCCGAAACGACGGTCATTATCTGACGCCGCTGGGATTGAAGCGTCAGATTTTAAAATTAGAAAAATTGCTGGCCACGATAAATTAGCACGGCACAGTAGGAGCAGTTATGTCATCTTCAACAATCCCCGGAAGCTATCTCCGCGGCTCCGTCAAATTCGAAGTCACGCCGCTGTTCACCGTATTTCGCTATTGCCACCGCCCCCGCTGCCAGAAAGCGAGCGGGGCCGCGCATGCGGCCCCGGCTACCCTGTCGCGACGATGACTCCCGGCGGAAAATCAAAAACGCAGGCGCAAAAAAAGGGCCGCGGTCTGGAATGACCGCGGCCCGGCAAATCGATTATTTCGTAAACGCGATTTCCCCTGCCGTGAAGCCCAGGTTGAGCGCCAGTCCGGTGGACTTTGCCTTCAGCGTGAAGATCACGCCTTTGTCGTTCTGAAAGCTGGAAGTGTCCCCGCCCCCGCCCACGGCGACGCCGGCACCGGCGGCCGAATACTTGCCCGGGAAATCATCGAGCTTGTTGAGGAATTTCACGTCGCCGGTACCGTTGGACTTGGTGGCGCCGATGATGGCGCCGGCCAGCACCGCTTTCAGGGTGAAGGGATAGTCCTTGCCCTGGAAGTGCAAAACGCCCTTGCCGCTCTTGCCGCCCAGAATCAGGCCGATTTCCTTGACCTCGAGGTCCAGCGTGGCGGTCACGGGCGCTTTCGCGATATCCGCGGCGTTCATCCTTGGCGGCGTAGTTCCGTCCGCAGCCAACAATGCCTGCGGCAGAGCAGCCCCGACGAGGGCAGACATAAATCCGGCGATCATGAGTTTCTTGTGCATGGCATTCTCCTGTGGGATTGAACTGCTGGACTAAGAGTCCCTAACATAATGAAACGCGCGATGCGCTGTCACGATTTTGGCTCAGAACGCGAAGCAAGGCACGACGTTTAGTCATTCTATGCTAGTGGCTTGCGACAATGTTATGGGCCAAAACTCGTGCCAGCCCGAAGGGTTGCAGCCAGAATCGGCGATGGCCGCGTTGCTCGTCTTGGCAATAGAACGACTATTGCCTTCACCGGGCGCCTTGCCCTCACCAATTCTGGCTGCAACGCACATGTGTTTCATTATGTTAGGGACTCTAAAATTTTCGGCCCGCCGCAGTTGCGATCGGGGAACCAGTGGCCGACGCATACTATAACTCGGATGCCGCATTGCGACGTTTAGTTCAACAATTGCAGGGGCCAGGCGCAATTAATCCACTCTTTTACCCCTCGCGCGCTCGATTTCCAAAGGTCACGGAGTGCGGCGTCTGATAACATTCCCCCGCATCACCCCTTTCAGCCTCTTTACAGGAAGACCGGTCATGTCATCCGCAGCAATCACCGGCAGCTGCTTGTGCGGCTCCGTCAAATTCGAAGTCACGCCGCCGTTCACGGCGTTTCGCTATTGCCACTGCACCCGCTGCCAGAAAGCGAGCGGCGCCGCGCACGCGGCGAATGCATTTCTCCCGGAGCAGCAGTTCAAGTGGCTGGCCGGTGAATCGCTGGTGAAACGATTCGATCTGCCGGGCGCGAAACGTTTTGCGGTGGCGTTCTGCACGCACTGCGGCACGCGCGTGCCGCACAAGACCGGCGAAAACATGCTGATCCCCGCCGGCCTGCTCGACGGCGATCCGGGCGCGCGTCCGGAGAACAACATATTCTGGAAATACAAAGCCGCGTGGTACGTGTCGCCGCAGGA
>CAZEAX010000753.1:0-1820 GCA_964510405.1 uncultured Streptomyces sp.
TGTGAACGCGCAATTTACCGTCTAGAATTCGTCGGCAAAAATTATTCGGGACATATTCGCAAGCAAAAATTATCCGCCTAGTTGTAACTGCCGCCCGATCTGTCCGCGCGCCGCCGCTATGATCGCTTGAACGAGTTGTAGACCATCCTGGTGTAATCCTGGGCGGCTTTTTCGTTGTCGGCCCAGCTGGCGTCGAGATCCGCCAGCGGCTTCGCAGCCACCACCTCGGCTTCGCTCTTGCCTTCATTAACCAGCTTCTGAATGCGCTCGCGCGCGGTCGTCAGCATGGCGAGGAAATTCGCGACGTCGGATTTTTTTGCGAGCCCGCCATGTCCGGGAACGACCCTCGTGTCGTCGTTCGCGAGTTTCATATATGCGCTATTGGCCTGGATCATGCCGTGAACATCCCCGCCGTTGGCAAAGTCGATTGATTGATAGCGCTTGCGGTTGTTGAATGTATCGCCGGTGCAAAGCACGTTGGCATCGGGGAAATACACGTAGGTATCGCCATCGGTATGAGCGTTATTGACGTGGGTGAGCACCGCCTTGCGGCCGCCGACTTCGATTGTCCTGCTGCCGCCAAAATAAGTGTCGGTTGGCAGCGCTTCCGCCGCCACTGGCTGCGCTTTATTGCCGGTGATCCCGTTCGTCGTGCCGGCCGCGAGACGGACCCGAATATTGTCCTGTGCCACGATAGTGGCGCCGTCCTTGTGAAAGGGCCCGTTTCCGCCGGTGTGATCGCCGTGGTAATGCGTATTGATGAGATATTTGACGGGCAGCTGTGAGATCTTCTCGATCGCAGCCTTGAGTTTGTCGTGCATCGGCGCGTACTGGCCGTCCACCATGATGATGCCGTCGCTGCCAACCGCGATGGTTACGTTGCCGCCGGCACCTTCCAGCAGGTAGGTTTTATTGCCGAGGTCGGTGGTTTTGACTTCGACTTTGGAAAAGTCGATATTCTGTTGCGCGGCGACAGCCAGACTCAGAAACAATGCGGCAACCGCAAAGATATATTTCATATATTTCGCTCCTCTTGAATCCGCATTATTTCGGCTTGTACGGCGCGAAGCCGTAATAAACGAACGGGATGAACGCGTCGGTCTTGCGAAACTTGCCCCATTCCGCGTCGAATTCCTTCAGCGGCTTGGCGGCGATCACCTGCTCCAGCGTCTTGCCCTGCTTGACCATCTTTTCCACGCGCGACGCCACGGTCGAAATCATTTTGCGATAGGCGATCACTTCTTTCCTGGTCGACAGCGGGCCGTGGCCCGGGATCACCTTGGTGAAATCGTCGAGCGTCGGCAGCAGCTTGTCGATGGCGGCAATGATGCCTTTGACCGAACCGCCGTTGGTGCTGTCGATGAACGGATAGCGGCCGGACGCGAACACGTCGCCGGTGTGGACGACGTTGGCGTTGCGGAAGCGCACGAAGGAGTCGGTGTCGGTGTGCGCGGGCGGCACGTGATAGGCGGTGATCTCGTCGCCGTTCAGGTGATAGACGATGCGGTCGTTGAAAGTCACGATCGGCAAGCCGACTTTCGACAGCGCTGCGGTTTTGCCGAGCAGGTTGGTCTGGTCGACGGACAGACGTTTGTAGACGTTGTCGTGCGCGATGATGATGACGCCCAGCTTGCCGAGGTTTTCGTTGCCGCCCGTGTGGTCGCCGTGCCAGTGCGTGTTGAGCAGGAAGCGGATCGGCTTGTCGGTGATCGTCTTGACGGCATCGACGATTTTCTGCGTGAGGGGCGCGAACTGGTCGTCGATCAGCAGCACGCCGTCATCGCCGACCGACACGCCGATGTTGCCGCCTTCGCCCTCGA
>CAZEAX010000754.1:0-1818 GCA_964510405.1 uncultured Streptomyces sp.
CATCGAGCTCTCGCGCAAGTCCGAGCCGTACTACGCGGCCTCCACGGTCGTCGTGCTCGGCGGCGGCATCGCCGCGTCGACGGCGAGCGCCTTCGTCCAAGGTGTGCGCGCGATGTCGGGCGGAAGGTTGCCCATATGACAACCCTTGCACGGGTTTGGGGCTGACGGCAGGGTCACATTGCGGTATGTGTTCTGCCCGATGCCCACAGTAATCGTCTGGGCATGCGCGGTGGCGGCAACGCCAAGCAGCAAGACGATTACGGTGACGAATGAGATAAAAGCGCAGCGCGCCGCGTGCAAGATGCATTGGCGCAATGACGGCGACTGACCGGGCTGCTTGTGCTGACGCCGGCTCGAGCTAACGCCCGGGCGGGATGGTTTTATGCTTGCTAACCGGTAGGAGAGTGGAAAGCCCTGCGCCGTGGTGTCTGCGCTGTCGGCCCATTGCTTTTCCTGGGCAGCCTTATGCGACCAATACATCGGGGCTCCCTCGGGCCGGCGTTTGCTCGGTACTGTTTAAATTATATCGGAAGCAGAACGCGATAGTTCGACTTCTGTCGTGGGTAAACAACAGGTATTCGATGCAAAAATCGCGGCGCGAAATCGTGGTCTCGCGGCAAGGACGAACGTGAAAAAATACCTGTTTGCGTTTAGCCGCAGCGGCGGGCGGATTTCAGTTGCCGCCTAGAAATAAGTCGCGGTCGAGCCCGGCGGCGGCGAGTAGCGGAAGGTGCCGCGCTTCAATATCGCGTCCTTGCCGCCGACCTCGGCGATTTTTGCGGACTGGTCAGCCTTGGCGAGCTTGTCCGCCGCGTCGGGATCGACGACTTTGCGCAACGCTGCTTCACACTCCTTGATGATCGCGGCGGACGCGGGGTCGCGGCCCAGATCGGTGCGCTCGTTGGGATCAATGGCGAGATCGAACAGCATTGGCGGCAGCCCCGCGTAATGGATGTATTTGTATTTGCCGTGACGGATCATGTAGGCGCCGGTCATCGCGCCCGCCGCATGGTACTCGGACAATATCGTACGTGTTGGCGCGTACCCCTGCGCGATATCGATCAATGAATGCCCCGGCAGATTTGCATCGCTGGCATCCGGCTTCGCGCCCGCGCCTGCGACGAGGGTCTGAAACGCGTCGGCGAGTGTCACGGGAACGTCACACACTTTGCCTTGCGGAACTTCAGGTCCCGCTAGGATCATCGGAATGCCCGCGGATTCTTCGTACATGGTGGACTTGCCCCACATGCCGCGCGTGCCGAGATTGTCGCCGTGGTCCGACGAGTAAAGCACCCGCGTCGTCTGGTCGAGGCCGGTCGTTTCGAGCGTCGACAGGATTTTTCCGATATTGTCGTCGAGAAACGACGTGAGGCCGAAGTAGGCGGCGATCGCGCGCCTGACCATCGGTTCGTTGAATGGCTCGTCGAAGCACTGGCACAGCCGCATCGCATCGGTGAACGGATGACGCGGGCGTTCCGCTTTGTCGTACATGAGCGGCCACGGCACGCTTTTTTCCGGGTACATGTTGAAGAACTGCGGCGGCGCGATCAGCGGAAAGTGCGGGCACACGAAGCCGACGTAGAGCACCCACGGCTTGTTGCGGTACTTGGGAGCTTCTTCGGTAAGCCAGCGCTGTGTATGCGCGGCGATGTCGCGGTCGTACTGCGTGTATTCGGATTCACCGGGTCCCGCTTCGGGCCCGAGCTTTTTCGAGCCCTGGCGTACCGGCAGTTCGTCGCGGATGAGTCCCAGGAGGTCGCCGACGCCGTTGACGATGTGCATCGGCAGGATCTCTTCGTCGAAGCCGTTGCGCCTGGG
>CAZEAX010000755.1:0-1811 GCA_964510405.1 uncultured Streptomyces sp.
TCCTTCACCGGTACCTCGATGCAGGCGACGCTGCACTGCGCGCCTTTTTCGACATGGCCGGCCAGCATCAGCGAGTAATCCATCTTGTAGACGTGGTCGCCGGCGAGCACCAGGATATATTCGGGGTCGTCGTCGCGAATAATGTCGATGTTCTGGAACACCGCGTCGGCGGTGCCGCGATACCACGAATCTTCGGAGATGCGCTGCTGCGCCGGCAGCAGGTCGATGTGCTCGTTGAGCTCGCTCTTCAGGAACGACCAGCCGCGCTGGATGTGTCGCAGCAGGCTGTGCGATTTGTACTGGGTCGCCAGACCGATTTTGCGGACGCCCGAGTTCAGGCAGTTCGACAGGGCGAAATCGACGATGCGAAACTTCCCGCCGAAATAGACCGCGGGTTTGGCGCGTCGCTCGGTCAGTTGCTTCAGGCGGCTGCCGCGGCCGCCCGCCAACACGATCGCAAAGCAGTTCTTCGGCAGTCTCTGCCGTGTTACCAGATCCGTACGTGTCATGGTTTGCGTTCGTCCTCGAGGTCGCGGCGCCGGTTCCGATTGCAACGGGTGTCCGTCGACGCGGCCGCGCCCGTGCTATGCACGACGATTTGGCTATCATGCCATAGCCGAAGCCGCGCGGGTCGTCCGCTCCATTTCGTGCGCGCCGGAATGCGGCCGCAATTGATGCAGTTCAAAAACCGCCGGCGGCAGAATCGCGCCGCCGGCGATGGATATGTATTTTGTGACGAAAGGGTCCGGTAGACGACAGAGACCGGCGATCCACCTCAGCATCGGCTCGCGGAAGGATTGCCGGCGGGCCGATTGGCGGAATGTCGAATGTTCACCATCGAGAATGCGGCTTACCGCAATGGGTCTCCGGCTGACGGCCAAAAGCGGGCATTCGCTGCCGGCTGCCCGCGATGCGTTCCGCGTGGTGTCGTATTCTGTGTTGCGTGGCGGGGATTCCCAAAACATAATTAACCTTAGTTATTGACGGTTAGTTCATCAATTCAAATGGGAAAACGCCGCACAAAGAAGCCGGTAATCCGGTTCTCCGCAATGCGAGCTTGAAATCCCTCGAAACTTGACCCATATCATGAGCGGTTAACATTGGCCGCGTCATATTACGGAACGGTCTTACGCAGAGGGTTGGATCCCATGAGCATTTGCGTCAGCAACGACGGCGCTTGCACCGAAGTAATCGCGAGAGCCGACAAAATCGACGAGCACTTCTTGAATGGATTGGTAGACGAACTTTCGAAGGTCGTGCTTGAGCCGCATTGCATTAAGAAGATACTGGTGGAGGTAATTTCTCCGAAATTGGAGATGGATATTTTGAAGTCCATTGCCGTGTTCAAACGTGCGGTCGAATTTAAACTCCATCGGGCGCACATCGCTTATGTCGTGACCGGGCGTCCGCTCGATCATCTCGCCACGTTTGTCGAGAACTACACGAGCAACCGCGGGATGTCATTGAGATTTTTCTCCAGGAAGCCGGACGCGCTCGACTGGCTGCGCAGATTCGGCGACGTGCAGGACTGCAGGAGAAAAGCCCGGTATGCTGCTTAAACCAGATAGTCTGATTCAACGTCGCCGGTAACGCGCGACGGCACCTTTTGGCCGCGACTTTTGACTCTGACCACAACAGCCTTCGACTCCGACAGTGCTGGTCCAGGCAACATTCTCAAGAGCAACAATCTGCGCAGGGTTGCGAGTAGCGGGTTTCCCCGGAAAATATCTGCGACGATTTCGACACAATTTCCCGAGTTGCAACGATGCTATTGGTGGATTTGAAATCCAGTGACGAAGAGATTGCCGAGC
>CAZEAX010000756.1:0-1807 GCA_964510405.1 uncultured Streptomyces sp.
AAGGTTCAAGCTTGGCCTCGAATGGCAACACGACGAGATGGGGCTCGTGACGCTCGCCAAAGAGGGCACGACCTGCCCTCCCCGCCTGCTCGAAAAAGCACGTGCGGCAGCGGGCGTGCTGCTGGGCCCGGTTTCGCACAACGATTACCCGCCGCGCGAAGAAGGCGGCGTCAATCCCTCGGGCGAATTCCGCGTCAAGCTCGACCTCTACGCCAACATCCGGCCCGCGAAATCGCGGATGGGTGTCGGCCTTACCGGCAAACCCGTCGATCTCGTGATTTTCCGTGAGTGCACCGAGGGCTTTTACGCCGACCGCAACATGTACATGGGGTTGGGTGAATTCATGCCGACCGAAGACATGGCGATTTCGCTGCGCCGCGTGACCGCCAAATGCTGTGAGCGCATTGCGCGCCGGGCATTTGAATCGGCGATGACGCGCCGCAAGAAAGTGACGGCGGTGCACAAGGCGAACGTGCTGCGGATTTCGGACGCGCTGTTCCTGCGCGAAGTGCGCAAGGTCGCAAAAGATTTCCCCGGCGTCGAACTCGACGAGAAAATCGTCGATGCGATGGCGGCGCTGCTCGTGCGCGACCCGTCGAAATTCGACGTGATCGTCACCGGCAACATGTTCGGCGACATCCTGTCCGACGAGGCTTCCGAGATTTCCGGCAGCCTGGGGCTCGCGGGCTCCGTCAACGCCGGCGACGAACTTTGCGTCGCCCAAGCGCAGCACGGTTCGGCGCCCGACATTGCCGGCAAAGACAAGGCCAATCCGACTTCGTTGATATTGTCGGCAGCGATGCTGCTCGAATGGCTGGGCCGCCGGCATAAGAGCGCGGCGTGCGCCGAAGCCGCGCAGAAAATCGAAACGGCGGTCGATTCGGCGCTGAAAGATCCAGCCACCCGCACCGTGGACATGGGCGGCAAGCTAGGCACTCAGGGATTCGCCAAGGTCGTCGCCGAAAAATTGAACTAGTCTCCAAACTAGCTTTTGCCGGCGCGCGTCGGCGGCCCTTTCAATTCGATCACGTTGCCTTCCGGATCGCTGATGTAAAGCGACGGGCCGTAGCCATCGGCGCCAAAGCGCGATTTGATCTCGCCGACCGCAACGCCGCTGGAAACGAGATGCGCGACGAGCGCATTCTGGTCGAACGGCTCGATGCGCAGACACAGATGGTCCATGTTGCGGCGGGTTTTACCCGGCGCGGCGCCGCCGGCGCGCCCGAGTTCGCCGTCGACCGCAATCAAATCAATCAGCGAAACGCCGGCGCGCAACTGCGTGAGACCGAGTTCGGGCCGCTCGCGCTCGACGCTGCAGCCGAGCACGTCGCAGTAAAACCTCGTCAGACGCGCCGGATTGGCGGCGCGCAGCACGACGTGATCGAGCGCGAGGATCTCGAATGCCGCGCGCTTACGAACCGCAGGTTTTGGCATAAATGATGTTGGGAGAAATAAAAATGCCACCGCGCCGCGCGGCGCGATGGCATTGCAGCGTGCGGGCGGTGCCGCTTACTTGTCGATGCCGCCCATGCACAGGTATTTGACCTCGAGAAATTCCTCGATTCCGTACTTCGAGCCTTCGCGGCCGATGCCGGATTCCTTCATGCCGCCAAACGGCGCCACCTCGTTGGAGATGATGCCGACATTGATGCCGACGATGCCGTATTCGAGCGCCTCGGCCACGCGCCAGATGCGGCCGATGTCGCGGCTGTAGAAATACGACGCGAGTCCGTATTCGGTGTCGTTCGCGAGCTTGATCAATTCCTGCTCGGTCTTGAAGCGGAACAGCGGCGCCACCGGCCCGAAG
>CAZEAX010000757.1:0-1805 GCA_964510405.1 uncultured Streptomyces sp.
ACTTGTAGCCGCGGCGGTATTCGAACTTGTCGACCGCCTTCATCAGGCCGATGTTCCCTTCCTGGATGAGGTCGAGGAACTGCAGGCCGCGATTGGTGTATTTCTTCGCGATCGAAATCACGAGTCGCAGGTTGGCCTCGGTCATCTCGCGCTTCGCACGACGGGCTTTCGCCTCGCCGGTCGACATCTGGCGGTTGATTTCTTTCAGGTCCTTGATAGGAATCCCGACTTTCTTCTGCAAGTCGAGCAGTTTCTGCTGCTGCTCGACGATCGCCGGCTCGAAACGCTCGAGCGTTTCGCTCCACGGCTTCTTCGCGGCGATTTCATTGGCGGCCCAGCGCAGATTGCTTTCCTTGCCGGGGAATTCCTTGATGAAATGCTGGCGCGGCATCTTTGCCTTGTTGATGCTGAGATCCATGATCTCGCGCTCGTGGCTGCGCACCCGTTCGACGAGTTTGCGCAGGCCGTCGCACAGCGACTCGACCTGCTTGGCGCCGAATCGGATGTTCATCAACTCGTTCGAAATCTGGTCGCGCGCCTGCAGATAGGCTTTGCTGCGGGGGCCGTTCTTCGCCAGCGCGGTCAGCATCTTTTTATACAGATTGCGGATGACGGCGAAACGCTTCAGCGCATCGCCCTTGAGGCGCAGCAGATCGGCGGTCTGAACGGCGGCCTGTTCCTCTTCGCTCATTTCCTCTTCTTCAGCCGCCTCTTCGCCTTCTTCTTCCGTTTCTTCGTCGGCAGCTTCGGAGGCGAGCTGATCGGCGGTCGGATCGACCAGCCCGTCGACAACTTCATCGACGCGGATTTCGTCTTTCTCGATGCGGTCGGCGAGCGCGAGGATTTCCGCGATGGTCGTCGGGCAAGCCGAGATCGCCTGGATCATGTGCTTCAAGCCGTCTTCGATGCGCTTGGCGATTTCGATTTCGCCCTCGCGCGTCAGGAGTTCGACCGAACCCATCTCGCGCATGTACATGCGCACGGGGTCGGTGGTGCGGCCGAATTCGGAGTCGACGGTCGAGAGCGCTGCCTCGGCCTGTTCGACCACGTCTTCGTCGGCAACCGGCGGCGACGCGTCCGACATCAGCAACGTTTCGGCATCGGGCGCTTCGTCGTAGACATGGATCCCCATGTCGTTGATCATCGCAATGATGTTTTCGATCTGCTCGGCGTCCATCATGTCGTCGGGCAGATGGTCGTTGACCTCGGCATAGGTCAGGTAGCTGCGCTCTTTGCCGAGCACGATCAGGTTCTTCAGGCGCAGGCGGCGCGCTTCGGCTTCGGCCGGCGACAGCTCCTTGCGCTCGAATTCGCGCACGAGCGCTTTTTCCTTGGCAGTCAGGCGCTGGCGGGTCTTGGGCAACTTGGCATCGCCTGCTGCCGCGACTGCGGGCGCGGCTTTAACGGCCTTCAACTCCGCTTTGGCTTTCGCCTTGGCTTCTTTCTGCTCGGCCTTCAACTTGGCCGCGAACTGCTTGGGGGTCAACGCCTTCGGCTGCTTGGGTGCCGCTTCTACGCGCGCCGGCTTGTGCGCGACGACCTTGCGTGGCGCGGCCTTTTTCGCAGGTTTGGCTTTGGCTTTTTTCAGCACGACCTTCTTTTTGGCCGCCGGCTTTTTCTTAGCCGCGGGGCGCGCTTTTGTCGCTTTTTTGGGTTTTGCCATAGCCAATCTCACCTCTCGGGTGGTTTACGCCGAAAAACCGGAAATTATACCTTAAGATCGGTCACTTATCACGATGCATGAGTGCTGCGTTGCGGCTGCAGCAGCGCCGGGCCCTGCACCAGCAGGCCGGCCTCGGCGCCGC
>CAZEAX010000758.1:0-1797 GCA_964510405.1 uncultured Streptomyces sp.
CCTCGATCATTTCGGCGCCGCGCGTCTGGCTGTTGGGCGCGTGGCCCCAATAGACGACTGCGCGCAGGTTCGAATCCTGATCGAGGTTTTCGTTTTTCTCGAGCACTGCGTCTATCCAGCGCGATACCGTGATGCCCGGCTTCTCCATCATCGCCTGCGACGCGAACTGCTTCTTGATCCACTCGTAATCGACGCCATAGACGGCGGCGAAATGTTTCCATGCGCCGGCGGCAAGCCCGTAATAACCCGGTAGCGAATCCGGATTCGGGCCGACGTCCGTCGCGCCCTGCACATTATCATGACCACGATAAATATTGCACCCGCCGCCCGCCACGCCGATATTTCCGAGCGCCAATTGCAGTATGCAGCTCGCGCGCACGATGGCGTTACCGTTCGTATGTTGCGTTTGGCCCATCGCCCACACGATGGTGCTCGGCCTGTTCTTGGCCATCGTCTCGGCGACGTCGAGCACTTCAGCTTCCTTCATGCCGGTTACTTCCTCGACCTTGTCGGGCGTCCATTTCGCGACTTCTTCGCGCACCTTGTCCATGCCGTAGACGCGCGCCTTGATGTAATCCTTGTCTTCCCAGCCGTTCTTGAAAATGTGGTACAGCATGCCCCACAGAAACGCCACGTCCGCGCCCGAGCGGATACGGTAGTACTTGTCGGCTTTCGCCGCGGTGCGGGTAAAGCGCGGATCAACGCAAATCACCTTCGCGCCGTTTTCCTTGGCGTGCAGCGTGTGCATCATCGATACCGGGTGCGCCTCGGCCGCGTTGCTGCCGAAGAACAGGATGCATTTCGAATTCTGCTCGTCGTTGTACGAGTTGGTCATCGCGCCGTAGCCCCAGGTGTTCGCGACACCCGCGACCGTGGTCGAGTGGCAGATGCGCGCCTGGTGATCCATGTTGTTGGTGCCGAAGAACGACACGAATTTGCGCAGCAGGGCCGCCTGCTCGTTGTTATGTTTGCTCGACCCGATCCAGAACGTCGCGTCTGGCCCGCTTTCTTTCCTGATCGCGAGCAGCTTGTCGCTGACTTCCTTCAACGCGTCGTCCCAGCTGATGCGCTTCCATTTGCCGTCAACCAGCTTCATCGGATATTTCAAGCGGTGCTCGCCGTGGCCATGCTCGCGGATAGACGCACCTTTGGCGCAATGCGCGCCGAGATTGATCGGCGAGTCGAACACCGGTTCCTGGCGGATCCATACGCCGTTCTGCACGACCGCATCGATCGCGCAACCCACCGAACAGTGGGTACAAACCGTGCGCTTGACCACTATGTTGCCGCCCTCGGCCGTATCGGCGGCTTTGGCCTTGCCCATCATCGAAAACGGCAGCTGGCTGACCGCGGCGCCTGCGCCGACCGCGAGGCCGGAGCGCTTGAGAAATGCGCGCCGGTCTATCGTATTGCCGAGATACCCGGCGACGTTGCGGCTCAGGCGGTTTGACGGTGCCGCGGCGGTGCTCGCTTTTCTGGTCAATAGCATGGTGGCGTCTCCGGGCGATTAAACTTTGGCGGTGCGATAGTAGTTGCGGACGTGTTCGGTTACCTGGTAGCCCTTGCCCTGCGGCGTGGCGGGTTCGCTTTTCACCTGCGGCTCAGCCTGCCGGGTCAACGCGACCGTCGCGGCTGCGGCCCCTCCGACGCCGAGGGCGGTCAGAAATTTTCTGCGGCTGGAACTGGATTTGGTCGTCATGGCTTGCTCCTCAGGTCAAAACTTCAGCCCATGTCGAAGGCCGTATTCTAGATGGCGAAAAATTCGCGCATCAATTGCGCGACGTGTTTGTAGAAATG
>CAZEAX010000759.1:0-1795 GCA_964510405.1 uncultured Streptomyces sp.
TCTGAAGGCCGCACCGCTGCCCGATGCGTTAAGAAAGCTGATGCAGGCCGGCGGGTTGTTTCAATTGCTTGAAACCGAAGGCTACGTCGCGCCGAAGGCGGCGGCGAAATAAAGCCGTTCGGGGCGCCAGCCCCGCGTAGCCTATCTTCCTCATTACAGGAGGGGCCGCCTCCCGCCCTGACTTCCTGATTCCCGAAAGCGGTACGTATTGACGCAGATCAAACCAAGCGCTGCGGGAAGCCGACATCATGCTTCGCGTCGGACCTGCGAGACAGGTCGAAGCTTGCCGGGCGCGTTTCGCCTTTAGACGCAAGCCACCCTGTCGATAGACCCGGCAGCCCGCTGGAATTTACGCGAGAGGAGCACGCCATGTTCGGTCAATCCGTCCGGTCCCTGATGGAGCGGAAAAAACTTGTCACGGCGCCGCCGGCGACGACGGTCAGGAAAGCCGCCGACCTGATGGCGCGCCGCAAGGTCGGCGCGGTGCTGGTGGTGGAGCGCAAAAAGCTGATTGGCATTTTTACCGAGCGCGACGCGCTCTTTCGCGTCATCGCCAAGGGCCGCGATCCCAGGACGACCTCGCTGGCCGATGTGATGTCGAAGGCGCCGACGGTCATTCATCCCGACAAGTCGTTCGGCTACGCGCTGCTCGTGATGCACGAGAACGGCTTCCGCCACCTGCCGGTGGTCGAGAACGGCAAGCTGGTCGGCATCGTTTCCGCCCGCAACGCGCTCGACCCCGATCTTGAGGAATTCGTGTCGGAGTCGCGGCGGCGCGAGCAGATCCTGCGCGAAGCGAATTAATCAAGGTATGCAAGAACCGCGGCGCTAGTCCGATAGCTTCGAGCCTGCCGCTTTCGCGAGCGCGAACGCCTGCGTGCCCGCGCCGACCATGCCCGAATAGCGCGAGAAGAAAAGATAGCCGTCGAACGGCGCGTCGATTTGCTCGATCACTTCGTACGAATACAGGTCGACCACCTCGCCGAGCCGCGTGCCGCCCTTGATGAGCTTGCCCAGGTCCCCGGGATTTTCGTAGTGCGAGACGAGGTAACCGCTGTTGCGCGGCCGCAGCTCGCGCCGCGCCTTGGTATCGAATTGAATCTGTCGCGGAAGTGCGGGCTTGCCTTCGAGCATGCCGAGATGGCGCAGCATGCCGGTCAGGCCGTTCACCATCATTTCCGTGTAATAGCGCGAAGCCGCCGGGCCGAGATATGAGCCGCCGACTTCGGGATTCACGGCGACCACGCCGCGTGAATTCAGGTAGTGCGCGGCCGATCCTGCAAATTCGTTCTCGTGCACGAACGGCGCGCCGAACGCGCGCGCGAGCGCGAGGTTTTTGGCTTTCAGTGCCGCGGGCGCCTGGCTGTTGTAGTCGACGCGCGCCTGCAGCCGGCCGCCGCTGCCGCCCGAATGAAAGTCGATCAGCGCGTCGACGTGATGCAGCACGTGTTCCGTGATGACGGCCGCGATCATCTGCGTCGTGTTGCCGCGCGCGTTGCCGGGATAGACTTCGTGCAGATCGGTGCGTCCGTGCTGCTCGGGCGTGAGGCGGCCGAAGCCGGCGGTGGCCATCGGGTTGGCGACCGATACG
Organism: uncultured Streptomyces sp.; assembly: GCA_964510405.1. GTDB lineage: Bacteria > Pseudomonadota > Gammaproteobacteria > Burkholderiales > SG8-41 > PALSA-1004. The sequence goes on from CAZEAX010000759.1 coordinate 1,592, forward strand.
AGGACGATGCGGCCATTGAGCTTCGCGGTGTCCAGTTTGGCGATGAATTCGCGGATCGCGATGGTCGCGAGGAATTCGTCGCCGTGCGTGTTGGTGATGATGCCGAACGTCGGGCCCGGATTGCGCCCCGTGATCACATGCAGCGGAATGGCGAGTTCGGCCCCGTTCAGCATCGTCGTGACGGGCAGCCGGGCGAAAGTGCGG
>CAZEAX010000760.1:0-1784 GCA_964510405.1 uncultured Streptomyces sp.
CAGCATCTTGCGGCAAGCGTCATCGGAACCGGCTGGCACCGGATGCACCGGCGGCGGCTCGTTGCAGTGGCTCGGCAGATAAGAAAGAAAGCGCTCGATCGCGTCGAGCGCCTGCTCATCGGTGTCTACCGCGAGATCGGCCAGCCCGGACACGCCGGTCAATAATTTCCAGCCGCCGAGTTCTTCGGCGCCTATCGGCTTGTTGATCGCGATCGAGGTCACTCCCGGACTGGCGATCGCCATGATCGCGCCCTTGCGCATGACGACGAAGTCCGACATCGCCGAGTACCAGGTCGACGAACCATAGCAGGCGCCGAGCAACGCCGATACCCATGGCGTCTCACGCAGCCGCTGGTACTCGGTCGGGTCCTGCGCGATGATCGCGCGGCCGGCCGAACCCATGCGATCGGGCATGCGGGCGCCGCTCGATTCCCCGAGCAGCACGAGCGGCAGGCCGCGCTTCGCCGCGACCTGCTTCACGTGCTTGATCTTCTTCATGTTGATCACGGACGACGACGCGCCGAGCACCGTGAAATCGTTCGACACCAGCGCGATCTCGCGGCCCGCAATGCGCGCGAAACCCGCAACCTTGCCGTCCGCGGGGGTTTTGTGGCGCACTTCCGGACGCACGCCGACAGCAAACATGCCCGATTCGAAAAAGCTGTCGGGGTCTACCAGGTAATCGATGCGCTCGCGTGCATTGAGATGGCCCTCGGCTTTACGCTTCGCCAGTTTTTCCGCCCCGCCCATGGCGAGCACGCGCGCGGTGCGTTCGCGCAATTGCTGTAACAGTTCTTCAAATGCCACTACTTGGGACTCCTCGGGGTTGCGACAGGCTAACGGCCCGCGTTGCGTATCATGTTGCGCGCGATCACCAGCTGCTGGATCTGGCTCGTGCCTTCATACAGGCGGAAAAGGCGCACGTCGCGGTAGAAACGTTCGATTGGCGAATCGGCCATGTAGCCAGCGCCGCCGTGGACCTGCACTGCACGGTCGGCGACCCGCCCGCACATTTCGGACGCAAAATATTTGCAGCACGACGCTTCCATTGTAGCGTTCCCGCCGTCGTCGCGTTTGCGCGCGGCTTCGAGCGTCATGCTGCGCGCGGCGAAAATCTCGGTCTGGCAATCGGCCAGCATTGCCTGTACGAGCTGAAACTCGGCGATCGGTTGACCGAATTGCTTGCGTTGCAGCGCGTAGTTGAGCGCCTCGTCCAGCATGCGCGTCGCCGCGCCTACGCATACCGCCGCGATATTGAGGCGTGCCTTGTCGAGCACCTTCATCGCGGTTTTGAACCCGACGCCTTCCTTGCCGCCGATGATGTTTTCCGCGGGCACCCGCACATTGTCGAAAATCACGTCGGCGGTATGCGAACCGCGCTGGCCCATTTTACGGTCGGGTTTGCCGACGGAAAGTCCCGGCGTATTGCGTTCGACGATGAACGCAGACACGCCGCCCGCATCCTTCGATTGCGGGTCGGTGCGCGCCATCAGCGTGAAAATGCCGGCTTCGGGAGCGTTGGTGATATAGCGCTTGGCGCCATTGATCACGTAATGATCGCCGTCGCGCCGCGCGCTGGTCGTAAGCGAGCCGGCATCCGACCCGGCGCCGGGCTCGGTCAGCGCGAAGGAGCCGATCAGTTCGCCGCTCGCGAGGCGTGGCAGGTATTTCCTTTTCTGCTCGTCGGTGCCGTCGATCACGATGCCTTGCGACCCGATGCCATTGTTGGTACCGGCAATCGACCGAAACGCCGGCGACGCGCGGCACATTTCAATCGACGTCAG
>CAZEAX010000761.1:0-1776 GCA_964510405.1 uncultured Streptomyces sp.
TGAAAAACTCCGAAGTCGGCTCGAGCACCAGGACGTCGCTCTTGTTCTTGAAGCTTTTCACGTACGCGTCCAGGCTGCGGTAAAACGCGTAAAACTCCGGGTTCTGCTCGTAGGCCCTCGCGTAGATCGCCGACGCCTTGGCGTCGCCCTCGCCCTTCAGGCGCTGCGCATCGCGATACGCCTTCGCCAGGATGATTTCGCGCTGGCGGTCCGCGTCGGCGCGGATTTTTTCCGATTCCGCCGCGCCTTCCGAGCGCAGCGTGTTGGCGGCACGCGTGCGTTCGGCGCGCATGCGGCCATAGACGGACTCGCTCACTTCCTGCGGCAGATCGACGCGTTTCAACCGCACGTCGCGCACCACGACGCCGATCTTCACCGCATCCTCGTTGGCCTTGTCGCGCATTCGCTCCATGATGACATCGCGCTCTCCCGACACCACCTCATGAACGTCGCGCTTGCCGAATTCCGCGCGCAGCCCGTCGTTGATCGTTTGCGACAACCGGATCGCCGCGCGCGTCTCGTCGCCGTTTACGCTGATGTAATAAAGCTGCACGTCGGAAATCTGCCACTTCACGAAGAGATCGACCAGTACGTTCTTCTTCTCTTTGGTGAGGAAGCGCTCCGGTTCCGCGCTGTCTATGGTCAACAGCCGCGCGTCGAAAAACCGCACGTTGTCGATCATCGGCACCTTCAGATAAAGGCCCGGCTGGTTGATCACGTACACGATCTCGCCGAAGCGGAACACAATGGCTTTCTGCCGGGTGTCGACGACAAACACCGACATCGAAACGACGATCAGCAATACGACCCCTACGATGAGCGACATGCCGAGTTTCTGGTTCATCAGCGTGGCTCCCGTTCGCGGCTGCGCAGCGCGTCGCGCGATCGCGATGCCGATGGCAAGACCTCCGAGCCGGGGCTCGGCTCTGCCGGTTTGCTCATTGCGTCGACAGGTGCCGCCGCGTTGGCCCCCGTCATCTGCATCAACTTGTCAAGCGGCAGATACAAGAGATTGTTGCCGCCTTTCTGATCGACGAGCACCTTGCTCGTGTTGCTCATGATTTCCTGCATGGCGTCAAGATACAGGCGGTCGCGCGTCACGCCCGGCGCCTTGAGGTACTCAGCGACGATCTGGCGAAACCGGCTCGCATCGCCCTCCGCGCGTTCCATCACGCGCTGCTTGTAGCCTTCGGCCTCCTGCGTCAGGCGCGCAGCGGCGCCCTCGGCCTTGGGCACGACGTCGTTGGAATAGGCCTGCCCTTCGTTTTTCTGGCGCTCCCCGTCCTGGCCGGCCTTGACCGCGTCGTCGAACGCCGCCTGCACCTGCTCGGGCGGCTGCGCATTCTGCATCGTCACCTTGCTGATGCTGATGCCCGTCTGATAACGGTCGAGTATCTCCTGCATCAGTTTCTGCGCGTCGCTCGTAATTTGTGCGCGGCCCTTGTACAGCACGAAATCCATCGTATTCTTGCCGACGATTTCACGGATTGCCGTCTCAGCCGCCTGCAGCACGCTGTCCTCGGGCGCGCGATTCGCAAACAGGAATTCCCGGGGATCCTTGACGACATATTGCACGGCAAACTGGATGTCGATGATGTTGGCATCATCGGTCAGCATCAACGATTCTTTAGGCACCTTGCTCTTGCCCCCGTTGCGCGAGCCGATCTCGATCGTGCGCACCTGCGACAGGTTGACGATTTCGGCGGTCTCGATCGGGTACGGCAAATGCCAATGCGGTCCCGGCAGCGTTTCCTCGACGAATTTGCCGAACCGCAG
>CAZEAX010000762.1:0-1770 GCA_964510405.1 uncultured Streptomyces sp.
GCTAGACGGCAGCGATCGATCGGGCGTCGTTGCGTATACGGTGGTTTGGGGAAACGAGCGCCGGAATATTTTCTCGAGCTTGGGCGAACACTCGATCACGGTATGCGCGCCCGCGGCCGCCACATCCGGTATGCATGACGCGAACATGATCTCGTCGCCCAAGCCCTGCTCCGCATAGACCAGCAATGTCTTGCCGGTCAATTCACCGCCATCCCAGCGGGAAAATTCGACAGGGCGCCGCGGCAGGTCCGCGCTCTGCGTTCGCAGTTCGTAGTCGGGCCAGCCGCGCGCGAAATCATGCCGCAACAGATAAGCGAGCGAGCGATGCCAGATGGCGAGCGTGAAATCCGGCTTGAGCGCGATTGCCGCGTCGTATTTTTCGATCGCCTCGTCGAGGCGCCCGAGGTCCTGCAATACGATGCCGAAATTATTGAGAAATTCGGCATCGCCGGAGTCGACTGCACGGGCCTTGTCGTAATATTCCAAGGCCTCCTGCGGCCGGTGCGTCTTTTGCAGCACGAGCCCTATGCACTTCAGTGCTTCGAAATGCCGTGGCGAGCGCGCGAGGACGCCCTGCAGCAATGCATGGACCTCGGCATAGCGCTCGAACTCGATATACGACAGCGTCAGGTTCTTCAGCAGATCAGGGATTTCGGGCGCCAACTCGTACGCGCGTTCGAATTGCTCGAATGCCCGCTCGCGGGCGCCGTCAACCTGCAGGATCAGGCCCAGATTGAAATGGGCGACTGCGTTGTCGGGATCCAGGCGCAAGGCCCGCTCATAGCATGCGGTTGCGGCCGCGCGCTCACCGAGCATGAGAAAAACGTTGCCGCGGGCCGCGTGCGCCCCTGCGCTCACGGGCTACAATGCCAGCGCACTGTCCAAATGAGTTCCCGCCGCGCGGAAATCGCCGCGCTCGCCCAGCAACGCGCCGAGCAAATAATGCGCGTCGGCATTGCCCGCCTCGAATTTCAGTGCGGCGCGGTAATTTCGTTCTGCGCCCGTCACGTCGCCCGCCTGCTGCAACTGGTATCCGCTCCGCAAAAGTTCGACGGCGGACACGCTGGGCGTCCGCGAAAATAGGCGCGAGATTAAATTGGTGAGGATCACGTTCTAAGCAGCTGGCACGAGCTTTGCGAGCATATTACAGCAACCACTCTGCTATTGACGCCGTAATCGCCCGCGTCTGATAATCTAACCTATTATTTCATAAAGCAAACTCTTTATTCCCGTCGTGTGCCGGTCGCGCATCGGGAAGGCCGTCTGCAGGCACAATTTACCCATGAACGTCTTCAGCATTTTGTTGTGGCCTTGGCGCAATTTTCGGCGCGGTGCCGGCGTTCGAACTGCCGCGCCGCAGGCGCCGCAGCTTTCGCTTGAGCAGTACGAGAGGCTCATACCTCATCAAACTGTCTGTGACGGCGACATCGAAGTGATTTACGCTACGCCCACGGTGTTCACGAAATGGCGCGTCGATTCGTTGTTCAGCAAAGAGCCGGACACCATCGAATGGATCCGCGGTTTTCAGCCGGGAGAGGTTTTCGTAGACGTCGGCGCCAACGTGGGTATGTACACCATCTGGGCCGCCAAAACGCGCAAAGTGCGGACTTTCGCATTCGAGCCGGAATCGCAAAACTACGCACTGCTCTGCCGCAACATCGCCATGAATGATCTGATGGAAGATGTCGTGGCTTACTGCCTTGCGCTGAGCGACTCGGCCGGCTATTCCCTGCTGCATCTGAGCCAATTCAAGCTCGGCGGCTCGTGTCA
>CAZEAX010000763.1:0-1754 GCA_964510405.1 uncultured Streptomyces sp.
GCTGGGTATCGACAGCGTAGGTCTTGGACTGAGGTTGACGTTTCGCGAGAGGTTAAGCGTGCGCATGGATTACGCTCAGGTCTTGCACGACGGTGGTCAGGACGCGGGCCTGCCCAACGGGCGGCGTAATTCCAACACTTTGCATGCGTCCGCACTGTTTGTATATTGAAACGCGGATAAATTATTATATTTCAAAGAGTTGTGTGCGCCTTTTCCATCCATCGAATCTCGTTTGGTAAGGATAGGCGCCATATATGAAAAACGTGATTTTGTTCACTTCCGTGGTGCCGTGGAAAAGAATATTTTCGGCTGATTCCGGCATGGTTTTTGCGGCCACTTTTGTGATCGTTTTGGTACGCGAGTCGTATTTTTGTTGATCTGTTAAATCGATATCGTTTCATATAGTTAGTGGTATTTTTCGTCCGTTAGCCAAAACCTGAGGAGGGGCTGGAGGCGGGCGTTTACCTTTTTGGTACATAGTTGACGCGATTGGTGTGTGAGAAGTTAAACGCCGGCGATGGGAATGTCGTGGGCTGGGGAGCAATAGAAATGAAGAATTCGAGTCGCAAGATACCCAAATCCTGGGAACGAAAACTCCTCACACTGGCAGTTGCTTCGTGTTTCGCCACGGAAGTAGCCATTGCTGCCGGGCCGATCCTTCCAAACGGCCCTACCGTTATTAACGGCCAAGTTTTCTTTAACTATAACGGCAATCTGCTTCAGATCACCAATACGCCTGGTTCCGTCATCAACTGGCAGGGCTTCTCGATCGGCGCCAGCGAAATTACACGCTTCATCCAGCAGTCGGCATCCAGCACCGTTTTAAACAGAGTGGCCGCAGGAAACCCCTCCGTCATACTTGGAGCGCTGCAGTCGCAACTCGCCAATGGCGCCACCGGCGGACGTGTCTATCTCATCAATCCGAGTGGGGTTGTGTTCGGTGCTGGTGCACAGATCAACACGGGTGGCCTCGTCGTATCCACGCTGGGCTTGTCGGATGCGGATTTCAAGGCCGGACGTGATCGCTTTACCGAGGTCCAGGGCGCAGGCGGCATCGTAAACCAGGGACAGATCACGACGCCTGCCGGGGGGAACATTTTTCTGGTTGCTCCGAATATCGTCAACTCAGGAATTATTCGCAGCGACGGCGGCCAGATTATTCTAGCTGCCGGCAAGAGCGTCGACATCGTCAGTTCCGACTCGCCCGATTTGCGGGTGACGATTACCGCACCCGATAACCAGGTGGTAAATCTCGGCCAGATCATCGCGCAGGGCGGCAAGGTCGGAATTTATGGGGGTTTGATCCGGCAAGCCGGCGTAGTCAACGCCAACACCGCTGTTCGCGGCGAGAATGGCAAGATCGTTTTCAAAGCGACCAAGGATGTCACGCTCGAGGCGGGCAGCAGGACTACCGCGAGTGGCCCGACCGCGGGCTCAATTTCCATTCAGTCCGACACCGGCAAAGCCGTCATTGCAGGCACCGTCGAGGCGAATGCAGCGCAAGGCAGAGGCGGCACGATCACGGTTGCCGCGCAGCAAGGCGTGTCAGTTGAACAGACTGGCAATGTCGCGGCCAATGGCATCGACGGTGGCAGCGTTAGCTTGACCTCGACTGCAGGATCAGTTGCCGTCGCGGGAACGGTATCAGCCAATGCAACCACCGGGCGCGCGGGCGATGTTGCGATGATCGCGGCAACGAATGCGTCCCTTGCCTCAACCGGTCAACTAAGCGCGAGCGGCGGCCAGGGCAATGG
>CAZEAX010000764.1:0-1747 GCA_964510405.1 uncultured Streptomyces sp.
GTAATAAAGCTTCAGGCGATAGCAGTGGTTGCCGAGCTCTTCGATATTGACGCGCTCCTCGAACGGCACGCGCGGCACGTCGCGGACGGTCACCGTCAGAAAAATCACCCGCTCGTGCAGCACCTTGTTGTGCGCGAGGTTATGCAGGAGCGCGTGCGGCACCGTGGCCGGATCGCCGATCAGGAAAATCGCCGTGCCGCTTACGCGGTGCGGCGGATCCGCGAACAGCATTTTCAGGAATGGCTCGAGCTGCAGCGAAGACTTGCGCAGATGGCTGAACAGTATCTCGCGGCCGTGCCGCCAGGTGACCATGACGGTAAAAATTAGACCGCCCATCAGGAGCGGAAACCAGCCGCCTTCAACGAACTTGAAGAGATTTGCCGCAAAAAACGCGACATCCACGACGAGAAAAAAGCTCGTGGACAGCACGCACAAGGTCAGGCTGTAGCACCAGCCGTAGCGGACCACGAAATACGTGAGCAGCGTCGTGATCAACATGGTGCCCGATACTGCCAGCCCGTAAGCCGACGCGAGGTTCGACGACGAACCGAACCCGATGACCGCGGCGATAATCACGACCAGCAGCGTCCAGTTGATGCTCGGAATATAAATCTGCCCGAACTCCGTGTCCGAGGTCTGGATGATATTCGTGCGCGGCATGAACCCCAGCTTGATCTCCTGCCGCGTCATCGAGTAGGTGCCGGAGATCACCGCCTGCGACGCAATCACGGTTGCCGCGGTTGCCAGTCCCACCATCGGCAACAGCGCCCAGTCGGGAAACATCAGGTAGAACGGATTTTCGACCGTCTGCGGATTTGATATCAGCAACGCGCCCTGGCCGAAATAATTAAGCGCAAGTCCGGGCAGCACGCACGCAAACCATGCGAAGCGGATCGGTGCCTTGCCGAAATGCCCCATGTCGGCATATAACGCTTCCGCGCCCGTGACGGCAAGGAATACGGCGCCCAAAACGGTGAACGATGCGAAACCATGTTGCGTCAGAAATCCATAAGCGTGCCACGGACTCACGGCGTGCAGAATCTGCGGCGCGCGCGCGATGTTGACCACGCCGATAAAGCCGAGGATTCCGAACCATACAATCATGACCGGCCCGAACAGCGCGCCGACGGTGGCCGTGCCGTGGCGCTGCAGCGCGAACAATGCGATCAGCACCCCGACCGTCAGCGGAATCACATAGGGCTTCAACGCCGGTGCCGCCACTTCGAGGCCTTCGACCGCGCTCAACACCGAAATTGCCGGCGTGATCACGCCGTCGCCGTAAAAAAGCGCGGCGCCGAACACGCCAAGCACCGCGAGCGGCGCACCCCATCCCGCCCGCTCCCTCACGGAGGCCGAGGCCAAGGCGAGCAGCGCCATGATACCGCCTTCGGTCTTGTTGTCAGCGCGCATGACGAGTATCACGTATTTGACGGACACGATGATCATCAGCGCCCAGAAAATCGCCGACACCCCGCCCATCACGCTGGCTTCGGAGAACGGGATACCGTGATTGGGGTTGAAAACTTCCTTCGCCGCGTAGAGCGGGCTCGTGCCGATATCGCCGTAAACGATGCCTAGCGCGGCCAATGCCAATGCGGCGCGGGATTGTCTAGATTCTTCTTTTTGATCCATGGCCACAGTGCGAATAACGAGCGCGCATTGTATCAGCGTCGCGCCCTGAAGCACGTCCCGCGGAAATGTGAGGTTTTTCGACGTCCCCGGGACGCGCGCCGCCCCAGGTACCTCG
>CAZEAX010000765.1:0-1746 GCA_964510405.1 uncultured Streptomyces sp.
CGACTGTGCACAGCGCGGTGTTACCGGCTTCAATACCCGACAGCGCGACGGATTTTTTGGGTTTGAAACTGACCGCCGTTTCCTTGCTGCTCATAGTTGTCTCCCCTGGTTAGTGCGTTCGATCGGACCGGTCGTCATTGCGCGGAGCAGCGCGCAGGACGACAAAAAGGCGGCACCGTCGCCGGTGTCCGCCTTTGTCATGCCGCATAGTTTCTCTTAACCCAGCAAATGCTTTACGCCATCGCGCTCTTCGTGCAGTTCCTTTAACGTGGCCTGCATGCGCGAGCGGCTGAAATCGCTGATGTCCAGTCCTTTGACGATTTCGAATTTGCCGTTTTTGCATGTGCACGGATAACCGTACATCACGCCTTCGGCAATGCCGTAACTGCCGTCCGAAGGAACGCCCATGCTGACCCAGTCGCCGTCCGCCGTGCCCTGGACCCAAGTGCGCATGTGATCCATCGCGGCATTGGCGGCGCTCGCTGCCGACGACAGGCCGCGCGCCTCGATGATGGCGGCGCCGCGTTTTTGTATCATGGGAATGAAAGTGTTCTCGAGCCACGCCTGGTCGTTGATTTGCGGCCAGACTTTTTTGCCGTCGGCTTCCGCCTGAAAAATATCCGGGTACTGGGTCGCCGAGTGATTGCCCCACACCGTCATCTTCTTGATGCTTGAAACCGGCTTGCCGGCTTTTTGCGCGACCTGCGTCAGCGCGCGGTTGTGATCGAGCCGCAGCATCGCCGTGAATTGCGTGGGCTTCAGTTTCGGCGCGTTTTTCATCGCGATCAGGCAGTTGGTGTTGGCCGGGTTGCCGACGACCAGTACTTTGACATCGCGGCTCGCAACGTCCGAAAGCGCCTTGCCCTGCGGCCCGAATATCTTGCCGTTGGCTTCGAGCAGATCCTTGCGTTCCATGCCGGGGCCGCGCGGACGGGCGCCGACGAGCAGGGCGTAGTCGACGTCCTTGAACGCCACGTTGGGGTCGCTCGCGGGAATCATGCTGTCCAGCAGCGGAAACGCGCAATCGTCGAGTTCCATCATGACCCCGCGCAGCGCTTTTTGCGCTTTCTCGTCGGGGATCTCCAGCATTTGCAGGATGACGGGTTGATCTTTGCCGAGCATTTCGCCGCTGGCGATTCTGAACAGCAGGCTATAGCCGATTTGGCCGGCGGCGCCGGTCACGGCGACGCGAACAGGGCGTTTCATGGTGAGGATGCTCCTGGGAACGGTGGTAGTCAGTCGGTGTGCGCCACGGAAGAGAACATAAACAATGGCTTATCGAAAAGTATAGCATGCCGCGCGGGATTTCGCCTCGCCCTCATCATAATTCGTCGTTGGACGTGCATGGCAGTTGACGTGCGTCAATGTCTGCGCATTGCGCTCACCCGCGATCAACGGCCAAGAGTAACCTTGCCGGTTCAATCCATGCGCGACGTTTCGCTTCGATGAATGACCATGCGCATCGTCTTGACGTTTTAACCGCCGATGACCGGGTGCGTCTTTTGCGACGCACCAATTACTGCTAAAATCAGCTTTCCCGGCAGTTCAATGTTGCAAAACCCTGTCAGCGCGTATTGCGGTAGCGACGGGGCGTGAAGAAAAACTCCAATCCGATCCGACTAGCCATGGCCACCCGTCCAAAATATCTGAACCTGCTGCAAATTCGCCTGCCGCTGCCGGCAGTGGTGTCGATCATGCACCGCGCCAGCGGCGCGGCGGGGTTTCTTGCGTTGCCCGTCCTGCTCG
>CAZEAX010000766.1:0-1746 GCA_964510405.1 uncultured Streptomyces sp.
ATCTAACGGCCGCGTATTTCTGATCAATCCCAACGGTATTTTGTTCGGCGCCGGCGCGCAGATCGACGTCGCAGGACTCGTTGCATCCACGCTCAACCTCAGGAACGAAGACTTCCTTGCCAGCCGGATGAAATTCGTCAGCGATGCGACGCGATCGGGCGCCATCGTCAACCAGGGGCGGATTAACGCGAACAACGGCGGCGGCGTTTATCTGATCGGCAGCGCTGTCGACAACCAGGGCGTGATTACCGCGCCGAATGGCGACATCGTTTTGGCCGCCGGCAAATCCGTGCGCGTCGCCGAGGGAAATGCGCCCGGACTACAGGTGGAAATCACCGCGCCGGCGGATCAACCGCTCAACCTGAGCGACGTGACATACGCGAGCCGCGGCATTTATGCCGGGCTTGTCAGAAACAGCGGAATCATCACTGCAAATTCGGTCGTGCGCGGCGCGGACGGCCGCATCGTTCTCAAATCCTCCGGCGATGTCACGCTCGCGGCAGGCAGCAGCACTGCCGCGAACGGCGTCAACGGCGGGACCGTAACGGTCGATGCCGGCGGCAGTGCGACGGTTGCCGGAACTGTGGAAGCCTCGGGCGATTCGGGCGCGGGTGGCATCATCAGTCTCAAATCGTTGATCGACACCACGCTTGCATCGGGCAGCCGTGTCGCGGCCAACGGCACGAGCGGCGGTGTTGTAACCGTGGTCGCCGGCGGCACGGCAAGCGTGTCCGGAGCGGTCGAAGCCAAAGGCGATTCAGGTAATGGCGGACAGGTCGCGATTGTCGGCGATCTGACGGGCGTGTTCGACGGCGCACGCGTCAACGCGTCAGGTATGACGGGCGGCGGCACGATCCTCGTTGGCGGCGATACGCATGGTGGCGCGATCATCAGCGATGGTGTGGCATTGCTTAATTCGCGCCGTACGTTTGTCGGCAACGATGCGGAATTGCGCGCCGACGCGATTGATTTTGGGCCTGGCGGCAAAGTCATCGTGTGGGCCGACGAGATAACGCGATATTACGGTTCCATCTCGGCGCGCGGTGGCGCGTCTGGCGGCGACGGTGGGTTCGTCGAAACTTCGGGCAAAGGCTGGCTCGATTTTCAGGGGCTCGTCGATACCCGCGCGCCGAAGGGTCTTACTGGATCACTGCTGCTCGACCCTGATAGCGCCACAATCGACAACACTCCACCTGATAGCAATGACACGAATACAGCTGGCACATTCACGGCGACAGTTGCCAATACGCCCTTTCATATTCAGTGGTCGACGCTTAACACACAACTCGGTTTATCGAATACCACGGTTCAAACGACAACAGGAGATATCACGCTTGCCGCAGCGGGAACTCTTAACGCCGCCGGCGGCAGAACGCTCACGTTCCAGTCAGGCGGCAACATCATTCAGAACGCAGGTGCTGCGTTAACGCGCAGCACGGCCGGCGCCGTGAATTTCAACGCTACGGGCAGCGTGACGCTTAACGACAACATCACGCTAACCAATAGCGCGCTGACAGTTAATGGCAATTCGCTTAGTCAAGTCGCTGGCACGATCAACACCGGCAGTGGGCTCGTCACCGTTAACGTCGCGGCAGCGAGTTCTCAAGCAGCCGGCGCAGTGATAGCGGGCACGGGCGGTCTGACGAAGGCAGGCGCAGGTACTTTCAGCCTCGGGGGCAACAACTCCTATTCGGGGCTAACCACGATCAGCGCCGGGACGCTCCGACTGGGTGCTGCCGGTGATGG
>CAZEAX010000767.1:0-1740 GCA_964510405.1 uncultured Streptomyces sp.
AAGGCAGCCTACGATTTGTATCTCACGCGCACGCTCAAGCACGCGACGCTCTTTCGCACCGCCGACGCCGCGGCCACCTTCAAGCAGTTCGTTGCGGAGAAAATGGACGCGCTTGCCGGATTGACTTCGCAGCTCGAGATGGATCGCGAAAAGCTGCCGGGCTCGCGCATTCTGCCGGGGCGCTTCACGGCGGTGCAGCAGGCGGCCGGCACGCCGCGCGGTCACGACGCCGGCGCGCGTTATCTCGCCGCGTTCATCGAAGACGTCAAAGCGTCGGGATTCGTCGCGCGCTCGATCGAGAAGAACAAAATTCGCGGACTCACCGTCGCGCCGGCAGCGAAGTGAACGCGCGGGTCCGCGCCGGTCGCATGCATTCTTCCCTGAACGCCTGGCCAAACTGATCGAGGAAAGCGCGGGGTGGAATTGCTAACGGGAGCGCGCGTTCAGTGCACGTTGAGTCCTGCGGCCTTCGTGACCTTCGTCCATTTTTCAAGTTCGTGCGCGATATGCTCGTCGAGTTCGCGCGGCGTCGTGCCCAGCGCCACCATGCCTTCGGCGTTGAAGCGCTTCACCATCTCGGGATTTTTCGCGCTTTGTGCAATTGACTGATAGAGGCGATCCACGATTGCCGGCGGCAGCTTCGCGGGGCCGAGGAGTGCCTGCCAACTCGAACTCTCGTAGCCGGGCACGCCCGCTTCGGCGACGGTCGGAATGTCCGGCAGCGCAGCGGAGCGGTCGCGCGACGTGATGGCGAGAGCGCGCAGCCGGCCGCCGCGCATCAGCGGCAATGCGCTGGCCATGCTGCCGAAGCTCAAGTCACATTCGCCGCCAATCACCGCCGTGAGCGCCGCGGGCGCGCCTTTGTACGGCACGTGCAGCATTGTGAGGCCGGTCATCATCAGGAAGAGCTCCGTCGTCAATTGCGTGGCGCTCGCCACGCCCGACGACGCGTAACGCAGCCGGCCCGGCTGCGCGCGGGCGGTTGCGATGATGTCGCGTACCGAATGCGCCGGATTGGCCTGGTTGACGACCAGCAGGTTGTAGCCGGCGCCGAGCAGCGAAATGGACGTGAAGTCGCGGCGCGTATCGTAAGGGAGCTTCGCCACGAAGTTGGGATTGATCGCGTGCGAAGTCGGCGCCAGGAGCAGCGTGTAGCCATCGGGCGGCGCGTGCGTCACCAGCTCGGTGCCGACGATACCGGAGCCGCCCGGGCGGTTGTCGATGACGATCTGCTGCCCAAGCTTTTCGGTGAGTCCCTGCGCGTAGTAGCGCGCGACGAAATCGGCGTTGCCGCCGGCGCTTTGCGCGACGACCAGACGGATGGGTTTGAGCGGGTAGCCGGCTGGCGCCGCGAACGCGCCGGGAGCGGCCAGCGCGCCATAGAGCGCGCATGTCAGCGCGGCGGCGTTACGCGCGCGGGAAAACATTCAGGCGAACGATCCGGTGCCGCAGGTCATGCGTGATCGGCGGGCAGTTGCGCGAGTTCGATCAGGCAGTTCTCGGTCGCGGACGGATCGATGAACGCGATGCGGCAACCCGCATGCCCGTTGCGCGGCACCTGATCGAGCAGAGGAATGCCTTTGGCCTTGAGTTCCGCGAGCGCCGCGTCGATGTCCTCCACCTCGAAGCAGATGTGATTCAGGCCGCCCTTGCCTTCGGCGATCATCTTCGCGTGCTTGCTGTCGGGCGTCGTGCCGGAAATCAGCTCTACCATCGATTCGCCGACCGGATAGAGCGCGA
>CAZEAX010000768.1:0-1734 GCA_964510405.1 uncultured Streptomyces sp.
ACGAAGCACGCGGCATCATGCTCGGCTGGGGCGCCGGCATGGAGGACGCGGGCACGCGTTATCTGCGGCGCGTATGGAAGGATTTTCGCGCCATCGGGCCGTTCTGGAAGTAAGAACCGCCGAAGACCGGGAATTTAGGCCGCTTGCGCTTCGATGCCGGCTTCAAGCTCGCGCAACGATTTGATATCGAGTTTGAAACCGGCCGCGTTCCATTCGTCGATTTCTTCGTGCAACGCGGTCACCGTCAGCGGGTTGGCCGCGAGCCAGTCGAGCGCGATGCCCAGGCGCAACGTGTTTCCATTCACGCGGGCGTCGATTTCCGGCAGCGGAATATCGGTGCGGCTGCGATAGATCAGCGCTGCGAGCCTCAATGCCATCACCATGCGCCAGTCGACGATCTCGACGTCGTGCGTAAAGATTTTCTTCAGCGAGCGGCGATGCGCGAGCACGAGGGTGGCAAGCCGCCATTGCTCCATTTTCGAGAAGCCCGGCATGTCGGCGTTCTGCACTATATAGGCGGAATGCTTGTGGTAGCCGCTGTACGCAACCGAGATGCCGATCTCGTGCAGCTTGGCTGCCCATGCGATGTAGTGCGGCGCCGCGTCGTCGTTCGCCTCGGTCCCGGCCGTGAAGCGCCGGTAGAGCGACAGCGCGAAGTTCGCGACGCGGCGCGCCTGTTTCGAGTCAACGTGATAACGCTGCATGAACTGCGACACCGTGATGTCGCGCATGTCATGGTGCTGAAAACGGCCGAGCAGATCGTAGAGAATGCCCTGGCGCATGGAGCCGCTCGCCACCACCATCGACTCGATGCCGAGTTCGGACAACGCCGCGCTCATGATCGCGAGCCCGCCGGGCAACACGGGCAGCCGGTCGCTTTTGAGTCCCGCAAGATCAAGCCGGTCGACGTCGCCCGCCTTGATCAGGGCGGAGCGCAGCCGGTCGAGTCCGTCCGGGGTGATGCCGGTTTCGGAAAAGCCGTTCAATTGCAGGATCTCGGAGAGGGCGCGCGCGCTGCCCGAAGAGCCGACCGCATCGCTCCACTGCCCTTTCGTGAATCCCGCGACCATCGTCTGCAATTCGTTGCGCGCGGCGAGTTCGGCCTGCTTCATCGCGCCCTTGGTGACTTTGCCGTCGGGAAAATACTTGAGGCTGTAACTGACGCAGCCCATATACAAGCTGTCCAGCCGCAGCGGCTTCAACGCGCGCCCGATGATGAATTCCGTCGAGCCGCCGCCGATGTCGACGACCAGGCGCTTTTCCTTGGACAGCGGCAAGCTGTGCGCAACGCCGACATAGATAAGCCGCGCTTCCTCGCGCCCCGCCACGACCTCAATCGGGAACCCGAGTGCCGCCTCGGCCTGCTTCAGGAATGCCGCGGCATTCTTGGCCACGCGCAGAGTATTGGTACCCACGGCGCGCACGCCGTGCGGATCGAATCCGCGCAGGCGCTCACCGAAACGCTTCAGGCAATCGAGCGCACGGGCCTGCGAATCTTCGTCGAGGCGTTTCTCGCGGTTGAGACCGGCGCCGAGGCGGATCGGCTCGCGCAGGGAATCCAGCGGGTAGATCTGATCGCCGACGACGCGCGCAACTTGCAGGTGGAACGAGTTGGAACCGAGATCAACTGCGGCGAGTGTGGAATAGACCGCCATTTTATTTGAGCAGGCCTGCCGTCAGTTTATGCGCGTCGATTGATCAATCATCATGAACGTGAAGTATAGGTTTTTTGCG
>CAZEAX010000769.1:0-1732 GCA_964510405.1 uncultured Streptomyces sp.
TGTCGAAAGCCCCTTGCTTAGAATGACTAAGCCGCAGGACTTTCTTCTAGCCCTGCGCCAAAATCGTGACAGCGCATCGCGCGTTTCATTAGGTTAGGCACTCTTAACCCGTCACGCCGATATTCCACGGCACGAATTCGTGGTCGCCAAGGCCGAGCAGTTCGCTCTTGGTCTTCTCGCCCGACACCGTCTTGAGCAGATCATCGAAGATTTCCTGCCCCATCTGCTGCATCGTTTTGCTGCCGTCGAGGATGCCGCCGCAGTTGATGTCCATGTCGTCTTTGAGCCGGTTGTACATCGGCGTATTGGTCGCGAGCTTGATCGACGGCACCGGCTTCGCGCCGAACATCGAGCCGCGGCCGGTCGTGAACATGATGACGTTGGCGCCGCCCGCGATCTGACCGGTGGCCGAGCATGGATCGAATCCCGGGGTGTCCATGAACACCAGACCGTGCTGCTTCACCGGCTCGGCGTAACGGTACACTTCCATCAGCGGTCCGGTGCCGCCCTTCATCGACGAGCCGAGCGACTTCTCGAATATGTTCGCAAGTCCGCCGGTCTGGTTGCCGGGGCTTACGTTACCGTTGATCTGCGTGTCGCGCCCGACCGTGTATTCGTCCTTCCACCAGCGGATACGCTCGATCAGCTTCTCGCCGACTTCGCGCGAGCGCGCGCGGCGCGTGAGCGTGTGCTCGACGCCGTAAATCTCCGGCGTCTCCGACAGGATGGCGGTGCCGCCGTGGCGCACCAGGATGTCCATCGCCGCGCCCAACGCCGGGTTCGCGGTGATCGATGAAAAACCGTCGGAGCCGCCGCACTGCAGGCCGACCATGATGTGACTCGCGGGCACGCGCGTGCGCGTGACGCGATTGGCTTCGGGCAGCATTTCTTTTACCGCCGCGACACCGGCGGCAATCGTTTTGGTCGTGCCGCCCTCGTCCTGCATGACGAACGAGCGCAGGCGCGAATTCGCTTCGAGGCCCTGCTCCTTGAATAATTTGCTGACCTGGTTACGCTCGCAACCGAGCCCCACCACCAGCGCGCCGGCGATATTCGCGTGCAATGCATAGCCGGCCATCGTGCGGCGCAGCAGGTCCATCGGCTCGCCCGTCATCTCCATGCCGCAGCCGGTGCCATGCGCGAACGCGACGACGCCGTCTACGTGCGGAAATTCCGCCAGCCGTTCGGGCGTGAAATATTCGGCGATCTTGTGCACCACCGTCGCCGAGCAGTTCACGGTCGACAGCACTCCGATGTAATTGCGCGTGGCGACCTGGCCGTTCGCGCGCACGATGCCCATGAAAGTCGCGCGCTCGCTTTCGGGCACGAATTGCACCGGACGATATTCCTGCGCGTACGCGTAATCGCGGTCGAATTCGCGGAACTCCATGTTGTGCGAATGCACGAACGTGCCGGGCGCAATATCGGTCGCGGCAAACCCTATCGTCACGTTGTACTTGAGGATGGGCTCGCCTTGCTTGATTGCGCGCGTCGCGATCTTGTGGCCCGACGGCACCTGGCTGCGGGCCGTGAGCCCGTCGCCCAGCTTGGTGCCGATTTCCACGTTCGACCGCGCGATCACCACGTTGTCCGCTTCATGCAGGCGGATAACGGGGCCGGCGGCGGGCTTTTCGTGGACTTCGATCATGGCTGTACCTTTCGTGCCGGTCATCGGCGCAATGCGGTATTTTATCCCGTTAACGCGGCATCCTGCAGCGCGCGATACGGCGAA
>CAZEAX010000770.1:0-1727 GCA_964510405.1 uncultured Streptomyces sp.
TACGGATGATATGCATTTTACAGGGATTCTGCCCGCAGGCAAGGCACAATGTCCTGCGCGCCGGACCGGTTGCATCGCAAATCGATGCGTAAATGCCTTCTGAACGGCGTCATTGCCCGGCCGCAGGATCATCCGCGCGATAACAAGAACAAAAGGGACGGTGGATGACGTATCTGGTTGAGGGCCTGACGAGTTCGCGCGACATCGATCAGCAGGTGCGCCGGATCGGCGAATATCCCACCGTCGACGCCGCGGTGGCCGCCGCCAAGTGCGTGATCGATGAATTTCTCGCCCGGGAATTCGCGCCGGGCATGCCGCCCGCGCAGTTGTTTGCCCGCTACCAGAACTTCGGCGAGGTGCCCATTATATTTCGCGATGACGACGATATGACCGTCAACGTCGGCCAGTTCAATCACTTTGAATATGCGCTGGCACGCTGCGCGGAGCTCGCAGCCCGGCCCGGCGACGAACTTTGAGTTGATTGTGCGGCTGCCGCGCCGAGCGCGAATCGCCATTCGGGGCCGCCTTAAAGCCGTTGCGGGCGACCGGGGTGTTTGACGTACGGATGCGGCAACCGGCGTGCGACTCCGCGCGTCAGCGCCCGGCCGCTTTACTTGTGCGGCACCGTTGGCTAACGTTCAGGAATGGCACTCAGGACCGTTAACCGCGAGCAGGCATCGCACCGCAAGGGGCGGGGCGCCGGGATCAACCCGGAAGGGCGCTTTGAAAATGTCGCCCGCGAGGCGGTTGACGACGGCTGGAATACGGCGCCCGACGGGGACCTGCCGGCGCTGAAAACCCACGTGACCATCGAGCGCGCAAAAAGCATCATCTCGCGCAACACGTCCCCCGACATTCCGTTCACGCAGTCGATCAATCCCTACCGCGGCTGCGAGCATGGCTGCATCTACTGCTATGCGCGGCCCAGCCACGCCTACGTAAACCTGTCGCCGGGCGTGGATTTCGAAACGCGGCTGTTCGCGAAAGTGAACGCTGCGGAATTACTGCGCGCGGAACTGGCAAAACCGGGCTACCGCTGCGAACTGATCTCGCTCGGCGCCAATACCGATCCTTATCAGCCGATCGAGCGCGATTACAGAATCACGCGCGGGATCCTCGAAGTCCTCGCCGAATCCGAGCACCCGGTCGGCATCGTCACCAAGAACGCAATGATCGAGCGCGATATCGACATCCTTGCGCCGATGGCGGAAAAAAATCTCGTCACCGTCTACGTGTCGGTCAACAATCTGGACCACGACCTCGCGCGGCGTCTCGAGCCGCGCTGCCCGGCGCCGGCGCGCCGCCTCGAGGCGATCAAGCGCCTGTCCGCGGCGGGTATTCCGGTCGGCGTGCTGGTGGCGCCGGTGATCCCGTTTCTGACCGATCATCAAATCGAGCCAGTGCTCGAAGCCGCCCGCGCGGCCGGCGCGGGCAGCGCGGGCTACGTGCTGATGCGGCTGCCATACGAAGTCAAAGACCTGTTCCGGAACTGGCTTGAGGTACACTATCCGCTGAAGGCCAAACACGTGATGAGCCGCGTGCACGAGATGCGCGGCGGGCGCGACAACGATCCGGATTTCGGCAGCCGCATGACGGGCGCCGGCGAATTGGCGGAGTTGCTGCGCAAGCGCTTCGATATCGCGTGCAAGCGGTTCGGGTTCGATACGGGCAGACGGCATCGCACGCCGGTGACGACGCGTTTCAAGCCGCCGGTCGTGAAGCGCGAT
>CAZEAX010000771.1:0-1727 GCA_964510405.1 uncultured Streptomyces sp.
ACTGGCTTTAAGGGCTTTAGGCAAAAAAAGCCGCTTCGCAGCGGCTTTTTCTCATGGCCCAAAAAACGAGCAAGTCAGTTGCCGAGAAGACTCCCCGCGGTCAGCCCCCCCGTCTGCGCCGCCTCGGCGCCAGATAGTTTTTTGCCATCCTCGAACCGCGCCTTCAACACTTCGACCATGCCGCCTTGCGCGGTTACTTTGAAACTTTGCGCGGATATGTCGGTGACTTCGCCGATTTTGCCCGCGACGTCGGCAAAGCGCCGAAATACGATTTTGCGCGCGTCAAATATTTGCAACTTTTTGCCGTTGTGCGTCGTCCATGCGCCGGGCGCGGGATTACAGCCGCGGATCAGGTTGAACACGTGGTCGATCGGTTTTGCCCAGTCTATTTTGGCTTCGGCGATGCGGCACCAGCCTTCGTAACTCGCCTGCGACTCGTCCTGCACGACCTCCTTGTGCTTGCCGGCAACGACCAGGTCGGCCGCTTCCAGCATCGCGCTGACGCCCAACGGGAACAGACGGTCGAAATAGATGGTCCCGAGAGTATCGTCCGCACTGACCGGCGTCTTCTTCTGCAGGATGACCGCGCCTTCATCAAGGCCATCCGACGGACGAAATATGGTCAACCCCGTCTCGATTTCGCCTTTGATGATCGGCCAGTTGATCGAGCTCGGGCCGCGGTACTTGGGCAGCAGCGAAGGATGATATTGAATGGTGCCGTGGCGCGGTATTGATACGAGTTCCTGCGGCGCGAACTGCAGCACGAAAGCCATGATGCCGATATCCGCGCCCGCATCTTTCATTGCCTGGATCGCCTCAGGCGCGCGCAGCGATTTAAACTGGTGGACTTTCACGCCGCGCTCTTGCGCCGCAACGCGCAGCGCGTCGGCACGCGCGCCTTCCTTCTCCGGCGCGCAAAATACGGCCGCGACCTGGTCGCCGCGCGCGAGAAATGCCTCGAGTACCGCTTTACCAAAATCTTGCTGCCCAATAATTGCCACCTTCATAATTTTCTCCGCAGCAAGATTTCAGTGGAGGCTCACATTCGCGTCAGCGAATGTTATGTCGAAGCTAAAATCTTGCCGCCCAATAATCGCGATTATCATACCGCTCTTCTACTTTTTCTTCGGCGGCATCGAAAACGCGCCCGCCTCTTTCTTCGCCGCAATGTCGGCGTCGCTCAAGCCGAGCACCTCTTTAAGTATCTCGTCAGTGTGCTCGCCCAGCATCGGCGAGCGTTTGACCACCGCGGGAGATGCCGACAACTTGATCGGCATACCGACGTTGTACCACTTGCCGCGCTGCGGATGGTCGAGCTCGACATACATCTCGCGCCCGCGCACGTGCTCGTCGTTGGCCAGGTCCTCGGTCGACATGATCGGCCCGCACGGCACATCGAGCGGGTTGAGGATCGCCATGAATTCGCGCTTGGTATAGTTGGCGGCGAATTTCTCGATCAGCGCCCACATGTCGCCCTGATGCTTGCGACGGTCGCCGATCTTGGCAAAACGCGGGTCGGCCGCCAGATCGGGCATGCCGAGGTCGGGGCCGATGCGTTTTGCAAGGCCGTCCCATACCGCCTCCTGCACCACGACGTAAATGTAATCGTCGGCGCCGCCCGGCTTGCACTTGATCGCATTGCCGAGCTGGCCGCCACCGGAGTCGTTGCCCGCGCGCGGGGTCGCCTTCAAACCCGCGGTCGGCCGCGAATACTCGGTCAGTTCCTG
>CAZEAX010000772.1:0-1724 GCA_964510405.1 uncultured Streptomyces sp.
TCGGGCAGCCGCTGTCGATTGCGCTCGGCCAGCCGATCGTCATGGACAACCGGCCCGGCGCTGGCACCATGCTCGCGTCCGAGCTCACCGCAAAAGCGCCGCCGGATGGTTATACGCTGTTGATGATGACGAACAGCCACGCGATCGACGCCGGCATCCGCAAAGATCTGCCTTTCGATCCCGTCAACGATTTCGCCTGCGTGAGTCTCGTCGCGTCGCTGCCGTACTGGATAGTCGCGCATCCAAGCGTGCCGGCGACCAGCATACGCGAGTTGATTTCGCTCGCGCGCACGCGTCCGAACGAACTTTATTTTGCATCCGCCGGCACCGGCAGCGGAACGCATCTTGCGTTCGAATTGTTCGAGGAGATGGCCGGCATCAAGGCTACCCACGTGCCGTATAAAAGCGGCTCGGCGGCGCTGGTCGATCTCGCTGGCGGCCACGTGCAGTTGATGGCGAGCAATACGATCAACTCGCGGCCGTACGTGCTGGCGAAAAAGCTTCGCGCGCTCGCGATCACCTCCAAAGAGCGCAGCCCGCTTTATCCGCAATTGCCGACGGTCGCCGAGTCGGGAGTGCCGGGATACCAGGCCGATGCGTGGTACGGACTCGTCGCGCCGGCAAAGACACCCGTCGAAATCATCGGGCGGCTCAATCGTGAGATCATCGCCATACTCAAGACGGGCGAAGCGCGCGAACAGCTCGCGGCGCAGGGCGCGGAAGTCATCGGCAGCGCGCCCGGAGATTTTGCGCAGCGGATGAAGGGCGACATCGCCAAATGGGCGCGGGTGACGGCGCGGCTGCACCTGCAGGGCGAATGACATGAATTCAATTTTCTGAAGGAATCGCGATGAGCAGACTGTTCGAACGGCTGGGCGCGGGCGAAATGGCGCTGGGAGTGTGGCTTAAAGGCGGCCCGAGCTGGGTGCCGACGATCGCGCGCGCGGGTTTCGATTTCGTGCGGCCCGACATGATGTTTTCCGCGATGGACTGGCGCGAACTCGACCACATCCACCGCGCGGCGCAGGGCGTCGGCCTGACGACCTGGGTACGCGTGCCGTCGAACCCGTGGCTGGGCGGCACGGAGTCGCTGCAGGTGACGGTCGACGTGCAGCGCGCGTTCAGTCTCGGTATCGAAATCGTCGGCGCCTCGATCGCGTCGGCGGCGCAGGTGCGCGCCTGCGTCGAAGTCGCGCGCGACTGGCACCGCTCGGGCACCGGCGAATATCCGAATTCGAACGAGACATTTCAGGCCATGAACAAGAAAAACGCCGACGTCGCGGTGTTCGTGCCGCACGTCGAGGCGGGCACTGCGATCAGGGAGATCGACGAAATCATCGCGATCGACGGCATCCGCATCGTGATGCTCGCGATGACCGATCTCTCCAAGGCGCTCGGCCACCCGTTCGAGTACGAGCATCCGGAAGTGTGGCGCGTGCTCGACTCGATCGTCGAGAAAGCCGCGAGGCGCAACATCGCGATCGCCGCCAACATGGGTTACGATTTCACGACGCACGAGCGCATGCGCGACCGCGTCGGGCGCATGCGCGAGCACGGCGTGCGCATCTGCCTCATGCAGGGCGCCGACAACATGCTCGAAAATTTCGCGAAGCCGCTGCTGGGCGAAATCCGCGGTGCAGCGTCCTGATCGCTAAGAGTGCCTAACATAATGAAACGCGCGATGCGCTGTCACGATTTTGGCTCAGGGCTAGAAGAAAGGTCTG
>CAZEAX010000773.1:0-1721 GCA_964510405.1 uncultured Streptomyces sp.
TGGGCCAAAACTCGTGCCAGCCCGAAGGGTTGCAGCCAGAATCGGCGGCGCACCGTAGCGTGGAGCAGGGGCCCCGCTTGCGGGGATGTGACCGTGGAGGTGCGCATGAGTCGCGTGGATTAGGTGCGCCGAGTGTCGCGCTCCGGGGTCGCATCCAAGCACACAGCGCTTGGAACCTGCTCCGCCCTCCACGCGACGCCGCGTTGCTCGTCTTGGCAATAGAACGACTATTGCCTTCACCGGGCGCCTTGCCATCACCAATTCTGGCTGCAACGCACACGTGTTTTACTATGTTGGACACTCCTGCAAGGACCCCGCGAGCACCCGGATCAGGCACCGGCCGGTCGATCCCGCGGCGCACGCGAGGTTTGCGGCCGCGCTCAGAAATATCCCGCCGGAAAAAAGGTAACCCCCGCCGGGTCCGGGTGGATAATCGTGGCTTGCTGCCTGCATTTTTTTCGGAACCTGGCGGGAAGAACGGAGAAAAAAGTCATGAAAGCTGCATTCATCGTATTCGACGGCATGACGGCGCTGGATTTCATCGGCTTTTACGATCCGATCACGCGGCTCAAGTCGATGAACATCATGGACGGCTTCGAGTGGCGCGTCTGCTCGATGACGCGCGAGGTCGTGGACGATCGCGGCCTGCGGATGGAGGCCGATACCGTTGCCGGATCGCTCGCCGCGTACGACATGCTGGTCGTGCCCGGCGGATTCGGCACGCGCAGGCTTCAGCACGACGAAACATTCATGGCGTGGCTGAAAACCGCGCGCGCCGTGCCGCTGAAAATTTCGGTGTGCACCGGCGCCCTGCTGCTCGGGTCCGCCGGTTTTCTGCGGGGCCGGCGCGCAACCACGCATCCGAGCGCCTATAAGGAACTTGAGCCTTATTGCGCAGCGGTGGTCAGGGAACGCGTCGTCGACGAAGGCGACATCATCACCGCGCGCGGCGTTTCTTCCGCTCTCGATATGGGCCTGCACGTCGTCCAGCGGCTGGCGGGCGCCGATGCGCGCGCACGCGTGGCCGCGCAGATGGATTATCCGTATCAATGGAGTTCGTGACCGCAACTATTCTGCGCTGACCGGCGGAATCCGGCCCCGTCGAGGTGTTGTCTTTAGTACAATCGCCTTATACCCGACGAGGAGAACCGCAATGGCTGAACCAGCCGCCAGTCCCGCGACAGCGGAAATGCATTGGAAGTACAGCCCGCCCGCGGTGATTCTGCACTGGCTCGTCGGGCTGATGATCGTGACGCTGTTCTGCCTCGGATGGTACATGATGGAAATCGAAAAACAGCCGGGCAGCGACTGGTATTTCAATCTGCACCGCTCGCTCGGCCTGACCGTCGGCGGCCTCGTCGTGCTGCGCATCCTGTGGCGCGCGCTGCACCGGCCCGAAGAACTGCCCGCCGCCGTGCCGCTGTGGGAGAAAAAACTTTCAATCGCGGCGCACTGGCTGCTGTACGCGTGCATGGTCGTGATGCCGCTCACCGGCTTTCTCGGCGCTTCGTACAACAAGAGCGGCGCCGCTTTTTTCGGCTACCTGCTGCCGTTCTGGAGCGGGCCCGACCGCAATTTGTCCAAACTGTTTTTCACGATACACGAAGCGCTGGTCGTGGTTTTCGTGACGGTCATCGTGCTGCACGCGCTGGCTGGATTGAAGCATTTGTTAATAGACAAGGACAAAGTATTTCAGCGCATGTGGTTTTGATCGTTCGGGA
>CAZEAX010000774.1:0-1714 GCA_964510405.1 uncultured Streptomyces sp.
AATTTCTTTCCATGAGCCTTGGCCCGAACCACGCGCCAAACAATAAAGATTCCCAATAGTAAAAATATGAGCGTCGCAATCGGCCAAGCAGAAAGCGCTAGAAAGGCCAAAACTTCCGCGATAACTTTATCCATATAGCAAGGCGCCGACGGTTGGTCTTGTAATCATGCTTCACCCTCGCTTTGATTTCTGGTGTCTATGAAGTTTCCGTCAGTCCAGCCTCGCTCCTGAATCCTTGATCACCTTCGCCCATTTCGTAATCTCAGCGCGAATGAACGCATCGAACTCTTCGGACGTGTTCGCAATCGGCCGGTAGCCCATCGCGATCAGGCGGTCGCGGATTTCGGGCAGTTTCACCACCTTGACCATGTCGGCATTGAGTTGCTTGACGATCGCCGGCGGTGTTTTCGCGGGCACCACGAAGCCGAACCACGAATCGGCGGAGAAGCCGGGATAGCCGGATTCCGCAATGGTCACCAGGTTCGGCAAGAGCGGCGAGCGCTCGGTGCTCATCACCGCTAACGCGTTGAGCTTGCCCGCTTGCACATGCGGCAGTCCGGCGGGGAGTCCGTCGAAGGTGGTCGCGACCTGCCCGCCAAGCACGTCGGCGATCGCGGGCGCGCTGCCTTTGTAAGGGATGTGGATGAGATTGACGTGCGCCACGGATTTCAACAACTCGCCGCCGAGATGCCCGGTGGTGCCGTTGCCCGAGGTCGCGAAGCCGATTTCGCCGGGGTGTGTTTTGGCGAGCGCGATAAATTCCTTGAACGTATGCGCCGCAAACGACGGATGCGCAACGATGACCATCGGCAGCGTCGTGCCGAGCGTCACCGGCGCGAAATCGGCGAGCGTGTCGTACGGCAGTTTCGAATGCAGGCCCGGATTCGTCGCGTGTCCGGTAGACACCAGGGTAATCGTATAACCGTCGGGCGCCGCTTTGGCGCCGAGTTCGGTGCCGATGATGGTGCCGGCGCCGGGCCGGTTGTCGACCGTGATCTGCTGGCCCCATATTTCGGTGAGCCTCGGCGCCATCATGCGCGTCAGCAGGTCCGAGGGCCCGCCCGCGGGAAACGGCACGATGATGCGCACGGGTTTCGCGGGAAATGTCTGGGCGGCGAGCGGGAGCGCGCAACTGCAAAGAGCGGCAACGGCGAATTTCAGTATGGTCTTCGACACGGTTCTCCTCCACGGCGCATTTTTCTAAAGTGTAGCGCAAGTGCTTCGCCTGTCACCCCATCCCCACCCCAACCCTTCCCTTGAAGGGGAGGGAGAATATTTTTCGGGACAGCTTATCGGCAGACGAGCGCCCGCGCTACGTTAAGTCGGGTTCAACGCCGCTTGCGCGATGTCGCGCAATTTGGCTTTTTGCACCTTGTTGCCGTTGGCGCTCGGCGTAAACGGGAACGCGTCTATCGACAGTATCGCATCCGGGACCTTGTATTTGGCAATTCGCTGCGCGCAATGCGCGATCAGCGCCGGGGCGTCGACCGTAGCGCCGTCGTGCGGTATGACGAAGGCAACCGGGCGGGTGCCGCGCGGCCCGTCGATGCCGACGACCTGGCTCGCGCTGACTGCCGGGTGGGAGTCCAGCACCGTTTCGATTTCGAGCGGATTGACGAGAAAGCCCGCGAGGCGCAGCACGTCGCCCATGCGCGATTGATAGACATAGGCGTTGTCCGCCGTCGTGTAGCCGAGGTCGCCGCTTTTGAGATAA
>CAZEAX010000775.1:0-1712 GCA_964510405.1 uncultured Streptomyces sp.
GCGACGAGCTGCGCTTCGTGGTTCGGCACGATCTCATGCAGAACACGCAGAAAGACACGCTGACGATCCGCAACAACGTGCAGCAGGAAGCGCTGCCGATGCGCAGGCTCGGCTCGTTTCTGCCGGGCGAAGTGGTCGGCGGGTCGGGCGTGCACTGGAGCGGGCACACGTGGCGGTGGACCGACGAGGAATTCAAGATCCGCACGCTCTATGAAGAGCGCTACGGCAAGAAATTCATTCCCGAGGACATGACGATTCAGGACTGGGGCATCACGTACGCCGAGCTCGAACCGTATTACGAGAAATTCGAATACACCGCGGCGGTGTCGGGCAAGGCCGGCAATATCAAGGGAAAGTTGCAGCCCGGCGGCAATCCATTCGAAGCGCCGCGCGCGCGCGATTATGCGCTGCCGCCGCTGACGCCGATACTCGCGAGCCAGATGTTTTCGGAGGCCGCGAAGAACAACGGTTATCATCCGTTTCCCCGTCCGAGTGCCAACGCGTCGCGCGCGTACACGAACCCCGACGGCTCGCGCTTCGGCGCGTGCCAATATTGCGGTTATTGCCAGCGTTTCGGCTGCGAGGCGAACGCGAAGGGCAGCCCGCACATGACGGTGATTCCGATCGCGATGAAGAATCCGAATTTCGAGCTGCGCACGCACGCGTGGGTGACGAAAGTATTGAAGGACCCGGGCGGCAAGCGCGTGACCGGCGTGGTTTACACGAACACGTTGACCGGCGAAGAATTCGAGCAGCCGGCGGGGATGGTCGCGTTGACCGCCTATGCGATCAACAACGTGCATCTCATGCTGCTGTCGGGCATCGGCCAGCCGTACGATCCGGCGACCCAGCAGGGTGTCGTCGGCAAGAACTACTGCTACCAGACCGGCACTTCGGCGACGCTCTTTTTCGAGGGCCGCCATTTCAATCCGTTCATGAACGCGGGCGGCTCGAACGCCACCATGGACGACTTCAATTCGACCAACACGCAGTTCGACCGCGCCAAGGCCGGTTTCATCGGCGGCTACAACGTCGGCGGCGGCTTCAACACCGCGCTGCCGATCGGCTACCGGCCTGTTCCGCGCGGCACGCCCGCGTGGGGCAAGGCGTGGAAGGCGGCGACCGCCAAGTGGTACCAGACCGCGATGAATATCAGCGCGAGCGGCTCGGTGATGGCCAACCGCTATAACTATTACGATCTCGATCCGACTTATCGCAACGCATTCGGGTTGCCGCTGATGCGCATGACGTTCGACTACAAGGCGAACGAGCACAGAATGGGCGAGCACGCGGCGAAAGTCGTCAACGACCTCGCGAAGTCGATGAACCCGACGGCCTTGAACCCTGCTATCGCGCGCACCGAACCGTGGACGGTCGTGCCCTATCAGAGCACGCACAACACCGGCGGCACCATCATGGGCACCAACCCGCAGAACAGCGTGCTGAACAAATACCTGCAAAGCTGGGATTGCCACAATCTCTTCGTCGTCGGCGCGAACGTTTTTGCGCACAACAATTCCTACAATCCGACCGGTCCGGTCGGCGCGCTTGCCTACTGGACGGCGGATGCGATCAAGCGCTACACGAAAAATCCCGGACCGATGGTGTCGGCATGAAGCGGGGCACGTTGATATTGCTCGCAGTGACGGGCGCGCTGGCTGCGGGAATCGCGCACGCGGATGTGAAGCGCGGGGAGAAGCTGTTCGAAGAAT
>CAZEAX010000776.1:0-1704 GCA_964510405.1 uncultured Streptomyces sp.
CGCTCGCCGATGTTTCCCGATCTGCCGACAATAGACGAGGCAGGCGCGAAAGGTTTCGAAGACATTACGTTTAACGGGCTGGTCGCGCCGGCCGGCACCCCGCGCGACATTCTCGTGCGGGTGAGGGACGAGGTCGCGAAGGTCGTGCGCATTCCCGCGGTGCACGACCGCTTCATCGAGCGCGGCGTGGAGTTGAAAGCCAGCGCGTCGCCCGAAGAGTTCACTGCGTATATCAAGGCTGAGTTCGACAAGAAGGCGAAGCTCGCGAAGGACGCGGGCATTAGGCTGGAGTAATCGGCATGCGGCTTGCGATTTCGCAATTGATCGTGCTCCCGGTTGCCGGCGGTCTTGCGTGCATGGCGGCGGCGCAGTCTTATCCATCCAAGCCCATCCGTCTCATCGTCGCGACGACGGCGGGCGGCGGCTCGGATTTCGTCGGACGCCTGCTAGCCGGCAAGCTGACCGAGCCGCTCGGCCAGCAGGTGATCGTCGACAACCGCGCAGGCGCCGGCAGCACGCTCGGTTACGATCTTGGCATGCGCGCCGCTCCCGACGGTTATACGCTGACGGTGATAACGCCCAGCTACGCGATCAACCCCAGTCTCTATCCGCTCAAGTTCGACGCGGCCACCGACTACACGCCCATCATCAAGCTCGCGAGCGGGCCTTATGTCGTGGTCGTGCATCCGTCGCTGCCGGCGAAGAACATCCGCGAGCTGATCGCGCTGGCGAAGGCGCGGCCGGGCCAGATTGTCTACGGCAGCAGCGGGCAGGGCGCGATCGTGCACCTGACTACCGAGTTGTTCCTCAACATGGCGGGCGTGAAAATGACGCACGTGCCGTACAAGGGCGGCGGCGTCGCTCTCACGGACGTCATCGCGGGCCAGATCCAGGTCGTGTTCGCGACTTCGCAGACCGGTTTGCCGCAGGCGAAAGCCGGCCGCGTGCGCGCGCTGGCGGTGACCACGCCCGAACGCATTCCGGCCGAGCCCAATCTGCCGACCATCGCGGAGTCCGGCGTGCCGGGCTACGAAGTCACCAACTGGCATGCGCTGATCGGCCCGAAAGGGCTGCCGCGCGCGGTGGTCGACCGCCTGAATGCGGAGACGGCGAAGATACTCAAGGTGAAAGACATGGAGGAACGCATGCAGACGGACGGCATCGCGCCGGCCGGCGGCACGCCCGAGCAGCTTCACGAGCACATCAGAAAAGAGATCGAGCAGTGGCGCGGCGTGGTGCAGCGCGCCGGCATCAAGATTAATTAAGCGAGAGGGGACAGGTGAGAGGGGCGAGGGGGGGGAAGCCGCAATTCGCCCGTCGCTTTTCGCCTGTCCGTCGTCATTAAAGTATACTAGTGTATACATGGGAATTCGCACGGCCCCGCCGTCCTCTTGAAACGACCTTTAGATGAAAAAAACCACCACGGCTGCCAGCGTCGCCAGCCCGCCCGTCAGCGGCGAAGGCGCAACGCGCGCGCTGGCGGGCCACGCGGTCAACCTCTCGTACGATGCGCTGCCCGCCGCGCTCGTCGAACTCATCAAGCAATGCGTGCTCGACACGCTCGGCGTCGCGATCGGCGCAAGCGGGCTGGCGCCTGAAGCGCAGCTCGTGACCGGCTACGTTCGCGACATGGGCGGCAAACCCGAGAGCACGCTGTGGGGCTATGGTGACAAGGCGCCGGCGGCATGGGCCGCATTTGTAAAC
>CAZEAX010000777.1:0-1695 GCA_964510405.1 uncultured Streptomyces sp.
GTGGTGGTCTTCGCGGCGGCGTCGACGTATGCATCGCCGAGCACTTCGCGGCGCACTTTCTGTCCCTGCTCGTACAACTGTTTGTTCACTTCACTTCTCCTTGCCGGTGGTTAATCGATAGCGGGCGGACGTCGCGTCAGTCGGCGCGAATGCCGACCGCCTTGATCACTTTGCCCCATTTTCTGACTTCGGTGCCGATGTATGCGCCGAACTCGGCGCTGGTGCCGCCGCGCGGTTCGGCGCCGAGGGCCGCAAATCGTTCGCCGACCTCGGCTTCGCGCAATATCGCATTGATGGTTTGATTGAGTTTGGCAACGACGGCTGACGGTGTTTGCGCCGGCAGCAGCACGCCGTACCACAGACTGCTCTCGTAACCGGGCACTCCGGCTTCCGCAACGGTCGGCAGTTCGGGGATCGCCGGCGAGCGCGTCGCGGTTGAAATCGCAATTGCGCGCAAGCGTCCGCTTTTTACATGCGGCAGCGAGGACGGCATCGGATCGAACACGAGCTGCACCTGGCCGGCGAGCAGATTCGGCATCGCCTGCCCGCTGCCTTTGAACGGCACGTGCACAACGTTGATGCCCGTCATATATTTCAGGAGCTCCATCGCGAGGTGGCTCGAGCTGCCGGTGCCCGACGACGAATAGTTCAGTTCGCCGGGCTTCGCCTTCGCGAGCGCGAGCAATTCCTTGAGCGTCGTCGCCTTGACGGACGGATGGACGACCAGCAATTGCGGCATCGAGACGGTCTGCGATACGGGCGCGAAATCGCGCAGCGAATCGTAGTCGAGCTTCGCATACAAAGCCGGATTGATTGCGAGAATGCTGGTCGCGCCGGAGAGCAGCGTGTAACCATCGGGCGGCGCCTTGGCAACGATGCCGCCCGCGATCGTGCCGCTCGCGCCCGCGCGGTTGTCGATGATCACCGCTTGTCCCAGGTGCTCGGTCAATTTCTGGCCGATGATGCGCGAGGTGATGTCGGAGGCGCCGCCGGCGGTGAACCCGACCACGAAGCGGATCGGTTTCGCCGGATAACTTTGTGCGTGCACCAGCGTCAAAGCCGCACAGGCAAAAACAATGGCGGACATTAAAACCAGGATGGGCCTGCGAACCTGCATACTCTCCTCGTCATCACGGCGGCTCATGCGCCCGCCATTTGAATTTTTTATTTTTGTGCCGTTGCCAGCCGCGCCAGCACCGCCGCGTCGTCCGCCTGCGTGATCGTCCAGCAGGCGGCGATCAACTGCTCGATAGCCGCCGCCGGCAATACCGGCGCGGCGAGCCCGCGAAATTTCGTTTCGATGTCCGCATCCGACATCGGACGCCGCGTGCTGCCCACCACGTAGTCTACATGATGGTGCAGCGATCTTCCGTCGCCGAGTTCGATGATGACGTCGGCTTCGTCTTCGCGGATCGCCGCATCCGCGGTGGCGACGACTTTCTCCCTCAACGCGACGACTGCGGGGTCCGCCACGCAGGCGGGCGCGTATTCCTGCTCGGTCATCCTGCCTGCGATGATCGCCGCCGCTGCCGAGTGATAAACGCTCAGCTTCGCTTCCGATGTCGTCGCCGGCGCCTTGCGTCCGCAAAGTTCCAGCACCAGCGGATGCACACGCACCGCGATGCGTCGGATGTTTGCGGCGTCGATTGCGTGCGCCGCCTTGAGGGTCGCGCAGCCGTCGATCACCGGATGGAT
>CAZEAX010000778.1:0-1660 GCA_964510405.1 uncultured Streptomyces sp.
CTGACCGGGTAGCCTGGCTCCGCCGGCTGCCCAACCGAGGAGAAACACGATGGAACACCTGAATCAGATATTGTTTTTGGTCGCACTGATCGCTTGGATAGGCTGGGTGCTGTTCAAGCGGAACATGAATTACGATCTCGACCGCCACGAACAAGGCGCGCCGCCGACGGACGAACAGATCCGGTGGCACATCTGGAACATGCGCAAAGACATCTCGATGCTCGCGGTAACCAACTTTGCGATATTGCTGGTGCTGGTCTTCGCGCTCGTGCTCAAGCTCTAGACGGCCGCAAACTGCTCAGAACTTCGTCACCGGCAGCGCGGCCACGCTCGTTATCAGGTGGGTGTGCGGTTCTTTTTCGAGCTGCGCTTTTTGGTGTGCGCCCGACAGCACGCCGACGACGTAGCGCGCGCCGGCGTTGCGGCCGGCCTGCAGGTCGAGCACGGTGTCGCCGACGCACATGACTTCGTGCACGCTCGTGACGCCCGTGGCTTCCATCGAGCGGAAGATCAGGTAGGGCGCGGGACGGCCGAGCTTCACGTCGTCGCCGCAGACAATTGCGTCGGCGGCGCCGTTCTTCCAGCCGACCGCTGCGATGATGAGATCGGTGGTCGGGCGGTCGAAACCGGTATTGAGCGCGATTTTGATCCCGCGTTCGCGCAGCCACTTGAACGTTTCCGCGGCGCCCGGCATCGGCTTGACGCCGCCCGCGTTGAACAGCCGTGCCAGATAGTCGCGAAAGTCGTTGTAGATTTTGTCCGTCTGCGCATCGATATCTGCGCTGCGATGTTGCGCGACGAAATGCCTGATCGCGTCGCGCTTCGACGCGCCGCGCACTGCGCGCAGCGCGTCCTCGCTGATTTCGATGCCGTGCTGGTGCAATACGGTCGTGAAGGCTTCGGGGACCTGGCCGGTGTCCTCGATCGTGGTTCCCGCCATGTCGAAGACGACGAGTGAGATGTCTTTCATCGGTTCCTCTTGCTTTTTGCGGATTTTACCCGGCGCGCGATGCCGGCGGCATGGCGCCGCCCCGGGGCGGGACTTTTGCCGCACGCCCCTTACAAAGCGTTACGATTGCAAACATCTTGTGCGTAGCTTTGTCCGGCCCCGGCGCGTTAAATGGTTTCAGGATCCCGCGAAACGCGGGCCGCTTGAAAATTGAACCCAACTCGCCATGGAGAGACAAATGAACACGAACCGCAATTTGATCGCAGCTCTGATTGTAGCCGCCTTTCCGCTGTGCGTCGGCGCCCAGACCACGGGCTCCGAAGTGCAGCGCGACGTCAACCAGCAGCAACGCATCGAGCAGGGCCTGCAATCCGGCTCGCTGACCACGCGCGAGGCCGCCAGCCTCGAGAAGAAAGAGTCACAGGTCGACCGCATGGAATCGCGCGCGCTCAAGGACGGCACGCTGACCGATGCGGAAAAAGCGCGCATTCAGCGCGCGCAGAACAACGTGAGCCGCGACATCGAGAAAGACAAGCATAACGCGCAGACCGGCAATCCCAATTCCGCGTCGTCGCAGCGCATCAAGACTCCGTTACGAATGCACTCCCCGGAAAAACCTTCACCGGACTGGAATCGCGTACCCGCGGCAGGCGCGGCCCCGGCGGAAGCGCTGAAGATCATTTCGCCTTCGCTGGAAGTTGCAATGGCCAC
>CAZEAX010000779.1:0-1657 GCA_964510405.1 uncultured Streptomyces sp.
CACGACACGTGGGAGCCGCGCGCCGCGTACGAGCACGGCGGCGGCAGCACCTGGGTCACGGGCTCGTACGATCCCGATCTCGATCTCATGTACTGGGGCACCGGCAACGGCGGGCCGTGGAATCCCAGCGTGCGCAAAGGCGACAATCTTTACGTCGCATCGATTCTCGCGGTGCGGCCAAAGACCGGCGAGATCGCGTGGCATTACCAGGCAACGCCCAACGACATCTACGATTGGGACGCCGTGTGGGAAATCATCCTCGCCGACATCATGGTCGACGGGCAGAAGCGCAAAGTCGCGATGCAGATGAACCGCAACGGCTTTCTCTACGTGCTCGACCGCACCAACGGGCAGTTGATTTCCGCGAAGGCGTTCGGCCAGATCAGCTGGGCGACGCACGTCGACATGAAAACCGGCCGGCCGGTCGAATCCGAAGGCGCCAGGAAATATCGCGCGGGCGAACCGTTCGAATTGTGGCCGAGTGTCCGCGGCGCCAAAAATTGGCCGCATGCGGCGTTCAATCCGGATACGGGACTGCTGTATGCCAATACCAATCACGGTTATTCGACGGTGCGACTCACCGAGCTTGCGCCGTTCAAGCCCGGGGTGCGCTACGTGGGCGTCGAGAACAGTTATCCGGTCGTAAATCCCGGCGATGTCGTGGGTCACATCGAGGCGATCGATCCGCTGACCGCGCAGGCAAAGTGGCGCGTGCCGGTGCGCGACTACCAGATTGCGTCGGCGATGCTCGCGACGGGCGGCGGGCTCCTGTTCAGCGGCAGGCACACCGGCGAATTTTTCGCGCTCGACGCGGACACCGGGCAAACGCTGTGGGAATTCCGCACGAGCTCGGGCATCAACGCGATGCCGGTGACGTGGACGCACAAGGGCAAGCAGTACGTCACGGTGCTGTCAGGGCTCGGCGGCCTGTACGGCACGCGCAATCGCGAGGGCCTGAAAAACGTGCCGGTCGGCGGGTCGGTGTGGACGTTCGCGTTGTTCGACAACTGAAGCACCCGCATCCAGCGAGGAGAACCCATGAAAAAACTACTCGGCGCCTTCGCGCTGCTCGCGCTGTCGCATGCATCCCTGTACGCGCAATCGCTGCAGGATCTCGTGCGCGACGGCAAAGGCGGCAGCACCGATAACGTGCTCACGTACGGCATGGGTTACAACCAGAACCGCTACAGCACGCTGAAGGAGATCAACAGGAACACGGTCAAGCGCCTGGTGCCGGTGTGGAGCACGTCGCTCGGCAGCAATTACGGCGAGCAGGGACAGCCGCTCGTGTACGACGGCGTCATGTTCGTGACCGATGCCGAATACACCGTCGCCATCGATGTCGCCACCGGCAAGCAGCTGTGGCGCACGCCGGTCGACTGGGACCCCGCGACGCCGCGCGTCGTGTGCTGCGGCATCTCCAATAAGGGGCCGGCGGTCTATAACGGCAAGGTCTATCGCGGCACGCTCGATGCGCACGTCGTCGCGCTCGACCAGAAAACCGGCCAGCAGATCTGGAAATCGAAGATCGCCGAATGGAAGGAAGGTTTCTCGATCACGTCGGCGCCAATGGTCGCGAACGGCGTGTTGATCACCGGCATTTCCGGGGCGGAGTTCGGCGTGCGCGGGTTTCTCGACGGGCTCGATCCTGAAACCG
>CAZEAX010000780.1:0-1656 GCA_964510405.1 uncultured Streptomyces sp.
TCGTAGTAACCGCGCTCGAACGCGTCGATTGCGGCCGCATGTTCGAGCGTCAGCGCGATATCGCTCAGGCCTTTGAGCAGGCCCTGGCGCGCGAACGCATCGACTTCGAATTTGTATTCGGCGCCGTCCGGGCCCGTTACGATCTGGCGTTCGAGATCGACGGTCATCGTCGCGCCCGGTTGTGCGTGCAATTGCCGGCGCAGGGTCGCGGTGATCGCGGCATCGAGCCGCACCGGCAGCATGCCGTGCTTGAAGCAGTTGTTGTAGAACACGTCGCCGAAACTCGTTGCGATCAGCGCGCGGATCCCGTAGTCGTGGTGCACATAGACCGCGCCGAGGCGCGACGAGCCGCAGGCGTAGTTGTTCGACGCGACGACGATGCGCGCCCCGCGATACGCGGGCTTGTTGAGCACGAAGTCGGGCTTCTCGGTGCCGTCTTCGTTGAAGCGCAGGTCGCGGAACAAATACGTGCCGTACAGACCTTCGGAACGCGGCTTGCGCATGAGCCGCGCCGGAATCACCTGGTCGTTGTCGACATTGTCCATGTCGATCGGCACGGCCACGGCGGTAATCGATTTGAAAGGTTCCATCGCGCTTATCGAATGAGTTGACGAACGTCGGTGAGACGGCCGCTGACCGCGGCGGCCGCGGCCATGGTCGGGCTGACGAGATGGGTGCGGCTGTCCTTGCCCTGGCGCCCGCGGAAATTGCGGTTCGAAGTCGATGCGCAGCGCTTGCCCGCGGGCACGGTGTCGCCGTTCATCGAGACGCACATCGAGCAGCCGGCTTCGCCCCACGTGAAACCCGCTTCGCGGAAAATGCGGTCGAGGCCTTCGCTTTCCGCCTGCCGCTTGACGCCGGACGAGCCGGCGACCACCAGCGCGGGTATCACCGCTTTGCGGCCGCGCGCAATCGCCGCCGCGGCGCGCAGGTCTTCGATGCGGCCGTTGGTGCACGAGCCGATGAACACCTGGTCGATCTTGATATCCGCCACTCGCGTGCCGGGCCGCAAGTCCATGTATTCGAGCGAACGCTGCATCGCCGTGCGGCGCAGCGCGTCGGATTCGTTTGCGGGATCGGGCACCGCGCCCGTGATTCCAACGCCGTTTTCCGGACTGTTGCCCCACGTCACCATCGGCTCGATCGCCGAGCCGTCGATGGCGACTTCCTTGTCCCATTTCGCATCCGCATCGCTCGGCAATGTTTTCCAATATGCTAGTGCTGCGTCCCACGCCGCGCCTGCGGCGGGTGCATAAGGCCGGCCGCGCACGTACGCGTGCGATTTCTCGTCGGGCGCCACGATGCCGCAGCGGCTGCCCATTTCGATCGACATGTTGCAGACGGTCATGCGTTCTTCGATCGACATGTCGCGGATGGTCGAGCCCGCGTACTCGATCGCGTGCTGGACCGCGCCGCCCGAGCCGACGCGGTTGACGGTCGCAAGTATCACGTCTTTCGCGGTGACGCCGGCGCCGCGCGCGCCGTCGATCGTGACGCGCATGTGTTTGGGCTTGCGCTGCCACAGCGTTTGCGTCGCAAGCACGTGCGCGAGTTCGCCGCCGATGCCGAAGGCGAGCGCGCCGACCGCGCCCTGCGTCGACGTGTGCGAGTCGCCGCACAAGATGATGACGCCGGGCTGGGTAAGGCCCTGCTCCG
>CAZEAX010000781.1:0-1655 GCA_964510405.1 uncultured Streptomyces sp.
AGCCCGCAATGAGTTGGCTCTGTTTTGCAAAATAAAACTGCTCAAGCGCTCCAACCGCGGGCGCGAGGCGCGCTTTAGTCTTGACGACAACTTTCCGCATACGCTTGCCCTCCAGGGGCTTTTGCTCAACGCGTCGGTGCGTTTCGAAAAGCCGTTTCTCGATCTCACGTACGAAGAATGGCGGCTGCCGCTGGGCATCACGCTCGACGGCGCATTCTATTGCGCGCAGGCGTGCATACCGTCGATGCTGAAGAATGGCGGCGGCGCGATTGTCACGCTGGGCGGGATGCAATCGCTGTCGGGGGCAAAGCACCGCGTCAACGGCTCGGTCGCCAAACACGGACTGGTCGGTTTCACGCGCGGCATCGCGCGCGAATTCGGCGACCGCAACGTCCGCGCCAACTGCATCGCGCCGGGCACCATGAACACGACGCGCGCCGCCGGCCGCGCACCGCGTCCCGCGCCCACCAACATCCCGCTCGGCCGCTACGGCGAAGCCGCGGAAATCGCGAGCGCCGTGCGCTTTCTCGCGGGACCTGCCGCGAGCTTCCTCACCGGCCAGACCATCCAGGTCAACGGCGGCCAGATGATGTTCTGATCAGCAACGACGGAAAAAAGCGACTGAACGGCTTTTCTACTTCGCTTTGTCGTCGGCTTTCGGCTTTTCGGCGGATTGCTTGCCGGGTACGACCGTCACATTGCCTTCGCTGATCGGCGCCTCGCGGGTGCCGGACGGGCACGCCTCGTCGGTGTAGATGGTGGTCACGCCCGACACGCATTTGCGTAGCGCATGCCCCGCCTTCGACCGATCCGTCTGGCCGGCGGATTTTTCCGCGTTCGTTTTTCCGGCTGTATAGCTGTTGTCCGGCACTATGCTTTTCGCGAACCCTGCAATATCGCCTGCTGCATCACGGACAACCCGCGAATCGCGAAACCACCAGCCGGCGCCAACCAGCGCAATCACCGCAACAATTGCCAGGATGGTTTTGATTGACACGAGCGTATGGGCTTTCGATAATCGCGGCAATAATAATTTACCGGCGCGGCGCTGATACATTGCGCAATGCCGGCTCGCCGCAATAGTGTGCGCCCGCCGCCTCTCCCAGGCAATCCGGCCCGCTCTCATTTCACATTCACATCTACGAGGACGCAATGAAAATCACCCACGCCAAAGTCCAGACCATACGCCTGCCAGCCGTGGAGCCGCTCGCCGGCGGCCCCGTCGCGCACGGCGCGTCGCGCGACATCGTGACGCTGACGCTTGGCACCGACGACGGCATCGAAGGCATAGGCCTCACTTATTACGGCGGCTTCTACGGCGGGCCGGTGATCGCGTCGCTGACGAGCATGGTCGAGCAGCTTGCCGCGATGACGATCGACCAGGATCCGCTGCGCATCGAAGCGGTGATCGGCAAGCTGCGCGCGCTCTCCGGCAACCTCGGGCCGGGCGGCGTGTTCGCGCACGCCATCGCGGCGATCGACATCGCGCTGTGGGACATCAAGGGCAAGGCGACCAATCTCTCGCTGGCGAAACTGGTCGGCGGCCACCGCGACCGCGTCGTCACCTACGCAAGCGGCGCGCTGATGCGCGGCTACACGAACGACCATTGCGCCAAAGCGGCGCCGAAGCTGATCGAAAAAGGCTTCCGCCAGAT
>CAZEAX010000782.1:0-1647 GCA_964510405.1 uncultured Streptomyces sp.
GACCGAAGGTCTCTACAGCTTCGTATTCGTCGAGTCCGAACCGGGTGTGTTTGCAAAGCGGCAGGTCGTTTTGGGGCTGCAAGGCCGCAGCGAGAGCTATGTCAAACAGGGGCTCAACGGCGGCGATCGGGTGGTGACCGTGGGGGCGTTGCTGCTTAATTCCGAACTGGCGGGCGTCGATTAGTTTCGGCGTTCACGATGCTCGATAGACTGATCACATTTGCGCTGCAGCAGCGGGTCTTCGTGCTCGCGCTGGCCGTGGCGCTGGCGATATTCGGCTGGTCCGCGTGGCGCAACCTGCCGGTCGAGGCGTTTCCCGACGTGCAGGACGTGCAGGTGCAGATCATCACCCAGGCGCCCGGCCAGGCGCCGGAGGAGGTCGAGCGCGCGGTCACGTTGCCGATCGAATTGCAGATGAGCGGCGTGCCGCGCATGACCAATCTGCGCTCGGTGTCGATCACCGGCCTGTCGGTAGTTACGCTCACGTTCTCGGACGGCACCAACGATTATTTTGCGCGCCAGCAGGTGCTCGAGCGCCTGGTCGACGTCAACCTTCCGCCGAACATCCAGGCTGCAGTCGCGCCGCTTACCAACGCGGTGGGCGAGATTTACCGCTATATCGTGGATGCGCCGCCCGACATGCCGCTATACGAAGTGCGCGCGTTGCAGGACTGGGTGATCAAGCCCGCATTGCGGCGTACGCAGGGTGTCGCCGACATCGTCAGTTTCGGCGGCCGCGTCAAGGAATACCAGGTGCGCGTCAATCCGTTTCTGCTGCGCAAGTACGCGATAACGATCGATCAACTCGCGCAGGCGTTGACCAATAACAGCGCCAACACCGGCGGCGGCATCCTGCCGCGCGGCGATGAGGCGCTGGTGATTCGCGGCATCGGGCTCTATCAGGACCTCGACGATATCGCCCGCGTGGTGGTCGCCTCGCGCAACGGCCGGCCGATCCAGGTCGGCGATCTCGCCAAGGTGAGCATCGGCGCGCGGCCGTTGTCGGGGCTGGTCGGGTTCAACGACCGCGACGACGTCGTGCAGGGTATCGTGCAAATGACCAAGGGTCAGAATGCGACCACGGTCGTCGCGGATCTTAAGGTCGAGATCGCCAAACTTTTGCCCAAACTGCCTCCCGGCGTGCGTCTCGTGCCGCACTACGATCGCACCGAATTGGTGGCGCATACCGTGCATACCGTTACGGAAAATCTCGCGGTAGGCGCATGCCTGGTGGTGGCGATACTGGTGGTTTTCCTGCGCAGCTGGCACGCGGCGTTCGCCGTGGCTACCGTGATTCCGCTGTCGTTGCTGTTTGCGTTCGTGCTGATGGATGCGCGCGGCGTCGGCGCCAATCTGATTTCGCTGGGCGCGGTCGATTTCGGCATCATCATCGACAGCGCGGTGGTGCTGGTGGAAGCGCTGATGGTGAGGCTCGCATTGGGCGCCGCCGAGCAGAATCCCATTCACAGCGGGTATGGCTGGCGCATCCACACCCTGAAAAATATCGCGTTGGAACTCGGGCGGCCGATCATGTTTTCGAAGGCGATCATCATTCTCGCCTTCATGCCGATCTTCACGTTTCAGCGCGTGGAGGGAAAAATTTTCTCGCCGATGGCATTCACGCTGTCATTCGCGCTGCTGGGCGCG
>CAZEAX010000783.1:0-1634 GCA_964510405.1 uncultured Streptomyces sp.
GCGCGGCGATGGCTTTCATGGTGTTCGCCCTAAAAGCAGTTCGCCCCCCCCCCGACACGCGCAGACCGCGAAGGCGGAAGTTGGCTGTAACAAAACCGACACGAAGATCCGGC
Source organism: uncultured Streptomyces sp. (assembly GCA_964510405.1). Lineage (GTDB taxonomy): Bacteria > Pseudomonadota > Gammaproteobacteria > Burkholderiales > SG8-41 > PALSA-1004. Next base: position 114 of record CAZEAX010000783.1, read on the forward strand.
AAACGCCGGCCGCATTGCAACGACACCGTTGCACCGAGAGCAGGACATCATATTCCTTTATGTCCGCTAGCGGACATAAAGATTGACTTATGTCAACCGGATCGGGACACGGGCCCGTATATTCAATTGGCACTTGGCCGCTAACTCGTTCGACATTTCAGGGAGACGCCCATGCTCGTTCAACCGTCGATTCAGCCATTTCCACGAACGCGTTTCGAGCCCCTGCGCATTCAACGCGCCGCACCCGTTCTGCGTACGCCCGGTCAAAACCGCATTCTTGCGGCGTTGCCGCCGCATGAATATGCGCGCCTGCTACCCAATCTGGAGCCCGTTCGTTTGGCGATGGGGCAGACCCTCCACGGCGCCGACAGCTGCGAAAAGCACCTGTATTTCCCCACCACGAGCATCGTTTCCCGGGCCTACATCATGGAGAACGGGCAGACGGCGGAATTTGCCATCACGGGCAACGAAGGTGCGATCGGGATCGCGGCGATCCTGGGCGGCGAAAGCACGCCAAGCCAGTCGGTGGTATTGAGCTCCGGCCATGCCTACCGGCTGCGGACGGAACTCATGAAAAGCGAATTCGCGCATGGCGGCGCGTTGCTGACCTTGCTGCTGCGCTACACCCACGCGCTGATCGCGCAAACCGGGCAGGTTGCTGCCTGCAACCGGCACCATGCCATAGAACAGCGACTCTGCCGGTGGCTCCTGTCATGTGTGGATCGGGCGCCTTCCAACGATCTGACGCTGACGCAGGACCTGCTCGCCAACATACTGGGCGTGCGCCGCGAAAGCGTTACCGAAGCCGCCCAGAATCTGCAAAGTGCGGGAGCTATTCATTACCGCCGCGGTCATATCACTGTCATCGATCGCGCCGCCTTGCAGGCACGGGCGTGCGAGTGTTATTCGGTCATCAAACGCGAGTACGATAAATTGTTCTCTGGATTGGGAAGTCCCCCGGCGACAGGCAGTTTCAACGTGAAGACCAGCCATGTTCCTCGAGTCACGTTTTGAACGGCTGATCGATCGCATCCGCGGTAACGCCAATATTCCATTGCGGCTGGAACTGTGGAACGGGCACCGGTTTGACCTGTCGCCCGCCCCCACCGTGACCATCGCCATCCCAAAGCCTTCGGCGCTGCGCTTTTTCATTCCGCCGGACCTGAACAAGCTCGGCGAGGCGTTCGTCGAGGGCCACATCCGGGTCGAAGGCTCGATAGAAGAAGCTTTTCGCGTCTCGGAGTCGCTCGTCCGCAGCGTCGCCGCCACCACCCGCGCGGGATTTCATTTCATTACGCGCCACAGCCGCCAACGCGACCGCAAGGCGATTGAGTACCACTACGACGTGTCGAACGATTTTTACGCGCTGTTTCTCGATCGCAATATGGTTTATTCGTGCGCCTACTATCGCCACGACCACGACACGCTGGACGCGGCGCAGGAACAGAAGCTCGACCACATCCTCACCAAGCTGATGCTGAAACCCGGCGAGCGGTTTCTCGACATCGGCTGCGGCTGGGG
>CAZEAX010000784.1:0-1628 GCA_964510405.1 uncultured Streptomyces sp.
GGCAGCGGGACGCCAGGACGAAGCGAAGAAGGTGTGGGCTGCCGCGTTGAAGGACAACCCCGCCAACGAATTGCTGTTGGCGACGGTCAAGAAGTTTTCTCCGTAACTCCGGCGCCGTCGCGCCGGGTTCGCAATCATGAACGTTACGTTTCGATGCTGCGCGGCGTTCGTAGCCGCGCTGTTAGCGGCGTGCGCCGGCGTCGGGTTGCCGCGCGCAGTCGAAACCGCGCCCGCATTCGAACTTGCCGGCCGTATCTCCGTACGTTACCAGGACCGCGGATTTTCGAGTTCGCTGCGCTGGAAACAGGCGGGCGGACTCGATGACATCTGGCTCACCGCGCCGCTCGGCCAGACCATCGCGCATCTCGAAACCGATGCCAATGGCGCAACACTCACCGCATCCGACCAGAAGCAATATCGCGCGAGCTCGATCGAGAGCCTGACCAAGAGCGCATTCGGCTGGCGCTTTCCCGTCGACGGACTGCGCTATTGGGTGTTCGGCGAGGCGGTGCCGGGCGCGTCGCCGGCGGCTATAGAGCGCGATGACGGCAAGCGCATTGCCCGCATGAAGCACGACGACTGGCAGATCGCATTCAATTATCCGACGCCCGAAGCGCGGCGGCCGTCGCGTCTCGATATCGTCGGGAACGACGCGCAGATAAGGCTGGCGATCGACAGCCTGTCGCGTGACGCGCCGTGAACGGGGCTTGCGAATACCCCGCGCCGGCAAAACTTAACCTGATGCTGCGCGTGACGGGCCGGCGCGCGGATGGCTACCACTTGCTGCAGACCGTTTTCCGGTTCATCGACTTTGGCGACACGCTGCGGTTCGACGTGCGTGCCGACGGCGTTGTCGCGCGCCGGAACGAAGTTGCGGGCGTGCCTGATGCAGTGGATCTCGCGGTGCGCGCGGCGCGCTTGCTGCAGCAGGCGGGCTCGGTGCGCGAGGGCGCCGATATTACGCTCGAAAAACGCCTGCCGTTGGGCGGCGGACTCGGCGGCGGCAGTTCGGACGCGGCGACGACGTTGATCGCGCTGAACCGGCTGTGGGGGCTCAATTGGCCCCGCGCCCGCCTGCAGGAACTGGCGCTCGGATTAGGGGCGGATGTACCGGTATTCGTGTTCGGCGAGTCGGCCCTGGGCGAGGGCGTGGGCGAAAAACTCACGCCTTTGGAACTCCCGCCGGCCTGGTATTTAGTAATCATCCCGCCGGTCGAAATTGCGACGGCCCGCATATTCCAAGATCCGGATTTGATTAGGGATTCGATTCCGACTAAAATACCGCCCTTTTCCGCTGCGTCGGGCATTAACGATCTTGAGCCGGTGGTTTGCCGGCTGTATCCGGTCGTTGCCGAGCATCTTGCGTGGTTGAAGCAGTTCGGTTGCGCGCGCGTGACGGGTTCGGGCGCCTGCGTATTCGCGGAGTATGACAGCGAAGCCGCGGCGCGTGCAGTGTTGGGCCGGTTGCCGGCGACGATGCGCGGCGTGGTCGCGCGAGGTTTGGCGTGTCATCCATTGCGGGAGATGTGCGTATAGGCGGCTAGCGCGGGTTCGCGCGCCGCGGGGTTTATCAGCGTTGGGGAGTCGCCAAGTGGTAAGGCACCGGATTTTGATTCCGGCATTCGTAG
>CAZEAX010000785.1:0-1624 GCA_964510405.1 uncultured Streptomyces sp.
AAACGCGCGCCTACACCGACGTCGAGAAGCAGCGCATGGCATTTCACCGCCGCCGCGTGGTGCTGGGCAGGCCGGATACGGTCAAGGCCAAGCTGCTCGCCCTGCAGGCGCAGTTCGAAGCCGACGAGTTGATGGTCATCACGATCACCGGCGATTACGCGACCCGGCTGGAATCGTACCGGTTGCTGGCCGGGGCTTTCGAGTTAGGCCGAACGTAATATTGCCGCCGGGCGGCAGGTCGTGAATAATGGGCCACCCGTCGTTCAGCAGGCGGGCCATAAACCAACTACCGGGGAGTAGGCCATGAAAAAATTGATCGCGTTAATCTGTTTCATGTTCGCGCTGTCGCCGCTCGCGTACGCGCAGGACAAAGCCAAGACGGACGACAAGAAGGCGGCGCCCGCGGCCGAGAAAGCGAAGAAGGAGCCGAGCGAAAAGCAGAAAGCGCAGCAGGAGCGCATGAAGGACTGCAACGCCAAGGCGACCGACAAGAAGGGCGACGAGCGCAAGAAGTTCATGAGCTCGTGCCTGAAAGGCGAGGATGCCGGCGCGTCCGACAAGCAGAAAACGCAGCAGAATAAAATGAAGTCGTGCAACAAAGACGCCGGCGACAAGAAAATGAAAGGCGACGAGCGCAAGAAGTTCATGAGCGAATGCCTCAAAGGCTGATCGTTCACGCCTGAAGCAGGGGCGGAAAAATGCGGGGCGCACCGGCGGAAATCCGGTTGGTGCGCCCCGTTGTATTTGGAAAACGGAATTCAGCCGCAGATAAACGCAGATGTCCGGGACCTTCCGGCTGTATCCGCGTTTATCTGCGTTTATCCGCGGCAGGATCTGGTTTCTGATTTTGGTTCTCACGACTATGACTGACGTCGCAGCCCAGGGAGTTTACGCAGCGCAGCGCAAGGCGATGGTCGATACCATCGCGGCGCTCACGCGCGAAACGGCCGGCGAGACCGGCCGCGCGAGTCTCGGCGCGCGTGTGCTGGCAGCGATGAATACAGTGCCGCGCCACCGCTTCGTGCCCGCGGACCAGGAACCCTACGCGTATGCAAACCGTCCGCTGCCGATCGGCAACGGCCAGACGATCTCGCAGCCTTTCATCGTCGCGCTGATGACTGATCTGCTCGATCTCAAAGCGACGGACCGCGTGCTGGAGGTAGGCACGGGTTGCGGCTACCAGGCGGCGGTGCTCGGCGAACTCGCGCGCGAGGTCTACACGATCGAAATCGTGGCGCCGCTCGCGCAGGATGCAGCGGCGCGGTTGGCGGAACTCGGTTATCGCAACGTCAGCGCGCGCAGCGGCGACGGCTATCTCGGCTGGCCCGGGCACGCGCCGTTCGATGCGATCATAGTCACCGCCGCGGCGCCCGACGTGCCGCCCGCATTGATAGAGCAGCTGAAACCGGGCGGCAACCTCGTGATCCCGGTCGGCGCGCAATGGAGCGGGCAGGATTTATTAGTGATCGAGAAGGACCTGCAAGGCAAGGCCACGATGCGTACCGCGCTTGCCGTGCGTTTCGTGCCGCTCACGCGCGAGAAAGAATAAGCATTACATTCCCTCGCCCCGTTTACGGGGAGAGGGGAAGGGTGAGGGGCTGCAGGAATTTAATTCGACGGACAG
>CAZEAX010000786.1:0-1621 GCA_964510405.1 uncultured Streptomyces sp.
AGCAGGCGCAGGCGCTCGCGCACGCGGTCTCGGTGTTCAAGCTCATGCAGAACACCAATATGAGTGCGGAAATTGTGCGCGCCCCGGTGGCCGAGCGACGCGGCCCGCAGCGCGCCGCCAACGTAACGCGGTTGCCGCACGCGAAACCTGCGAAACCGGCAACCGGCGAGGGTAAAGCGCGCAAGCCGGTGCAGGCCAAGGCCGCCGGCGGCGCTACCAATGCAGACGAGTGGCAAGAGTTTTAACGAGCGATCATCAGACCCAGGGACACAGCCATGCAAACAGCACACACAACAAGCGACAGCAACACGGGCCAGAACGCGGCGGCGGCCGGCGGCGAATTCCTCACGTTCAAGCTCGGCAAAGAGGAATACGGTATCGAGATTTTGAAGGTGCAGGAAATCCGCGGCTACGAAGCGGTCACGCATATCGCCAACGCGCCGCCGTACATCAAGGGCGTGATCAATCTGCGCGGCATCATCGTGCCGATCGTCGACATGCGCATCAAGTTCAACCTCGGCGAGCCGGAATATACCCAGTTCACGGTGGTGATCATATTGAACGTCGCGGGCCGCGTGGTCGGCATGGTCGTGGACAGCGTGTCGGACGTGCTCACGCTGAAAGCGGGCGAAGTTCGCCCGGCGCCTGAGTTCGGGGCGTCGCTCGACACGCAATACCTGATCGGGCTCGGCACGATCGACGAGCGGATGCTGATATTGATGGACATCGAAAAGTTAATGAGCGGAAGCGACATGGCACTGATAGACGCGTCGGTGCACTGAACCGACGCGAAGGCATGAACATTCAAAAAAAAGGGAAATGTCATGAAATTATCTAATCTTAAAATCGGGATCCGGCTCGGCACCGGATTCGGCGCGATGCTCGTGGCCCTCGCCGGCCTGGGCTGGATCGCCATCAACGCGTTGTCGGGCGGCTACGAGACGCTCGACCGGACCGTCAACAAGGACGCGGTCAAACTCGAAGCATCGTTGACCGCGGAAGCTTCGGCGCGCGCCAATACACGGCGCATTTTCGAATTGACTGTTGTGCCCGACGAAGCCGCGCGCAAGCACGTGCTGGAGCGCATGGCGGCCAATTCGGAAAACACCGCCAAGGCGCTCGAGCGCCTGGAAGCGCTGGTTTATACCGAGGAAGGCAAAGCGGCACTGGATAAAATCAAGACCGCCCGCGCCGAGACGCGCGCATCCTACAAACGCGTCCAGGACCTGGTGGAAGCCGGCAAGCAAAAGGACGCGCTTGCGCTGATTTTCAGCGAGACCGACAAACTCATCAACAATTACAACGCGGCGATTCAGGAGATGACCAAGATCCAGCGCGACTTGTTGCACAAAGCCGTCGTGACTGCCAGGGCCGACTACGAAAAAACCCGCAACATTACAATCGGACTGGTCGTCGGAGTTGTTCTGCTGGGCATGCTTTTCGCTTGGTTCGTGACGCGCTCAATCACGCGCCCGTTGCACGAGGCAGTGGTGGTCGCGGAGACAGTGGCGGCAGGAGATCTATCGAGCCAGATCGACGTCAAGAGCAAGGACGAGACAGGTCAACTGCTGTCGGCGCTGAAGACGATGAATGCAAACCTCGTGAATCTCATAGGCGGAGT
>CAZEAX010000787.1:0-1619 GCA_964510405.1 uncultured Streptomyces sp.
CGTCGGCCCGGTCGTGCTGGCGGTCGCTTATACGGAACTCGCCGCGTGGGTGAACGACGTGAAGTCGAGTCCCGAGTAGTTCGAATTCACCGGCTTGAAGAAGTCCCTTTGGTGCAGACGTTGCCACCACATCGTAGTGAACCCCGGCACCGGTACTCCACGGTGGCAGATGCAATACGCATATGGCGTTTCGAAGCGTACATCCTCTGCCGCATGTGGTCGGCGATTGCGCGCTATGCCGGCACGCCAAACTCGCGGCGGCAGACCTCGGCAAGCGCCGCAACGCCCTGGTGGATTTCCTCGTGGCTCGGGCTCGCAAAGCACAACCGCAGCCGGCTGCGGCTGTGTTCCTTGTTCACCGACCACTGGGGCCCCGGGTTGATCGCGACCCCTGCTGCGAGCGCCGGCTCATAGAGCTTGAGCGTGTCGACGCTGTCGGGGAGCTTGACCCACAGAAAGATCCCGCCTTTGGGATCGTCGAATTCCACCGCCGTCCCGAAGTGTTCTTTGAGCGATTCCATCAGCGTCTCTAGCTTGGCGCGCAGGCCGCGCCGCAGTTCCGGAACGTGTTTGGAAAAATTCCGCACGCAATACTCCGCCACCACCATCTGCTCCAATGCGCCGGAACCGGCATCGGTCTTGAGCGCGAGCATGCGCGACATCACATCCCAAGGCGCGACGATATAGCCCACCCGCAGCGCCGGCGCAATCGACTTCGAGAACGACCCGATGTGGATGACGCCGCCGCGCTCGCTCATGGCGTAGAGCGCGGGCGGGCGCTCCCCCGACCAGATCAGATCGCAATAGCAGTCATCTTCGAAGATCGGCACGCCATGCAGGGCTGACAGCCGCAGCATCTCGCGGCGCCGTTCCATGGGCAGGATGGTGGCAGTCGGGTTCTGCACCGTCGGGATGGTGTAGATGTATTTCGCGGGTATTCCCTTGCGCTTGAGATCGTCGAGCGCGGTGGAGAGTGCGTCGATCCGCATGCCGTCGCGGTCGAGCGGAATGCCGATCGGGGTGACGCCGAGCCGGACAAGCCGGTTGATCGAGCCCTGGTAGCAGTCCTCCTCGATGATGACCGTGTCGCCGCGTGCGAGCAGCGTGCCGTTAATTAGGTCGATCGCCTGCAGCGAGCCCGACGTGATCAGGATGTCGTCGGTATGGCAGGCAATGCCCGCGTCGGCCTTGAGCTTGGCGACGAGAAACTCGCGCAACGCGAGATAGCCCTGCGGGCCGCTGTTCAGACCATAGGTCGAGAGCGAGCGCCCCTCGCGTTTGAGCACCGCATCGGCGGCCGCGATCAGTCCGTCGAGCGGCAACCGGTCGGGGTCATTGTTGCCGCCGGTGAAGTCGTACTTGACGCGCCCGGTCCAGCGCGCCGCCGCCGGCGGCAGTCCCGCGGGCAACAGCGGCGCGAAATCGAAAGGTGCTGAACTCATGGTCTCGGATCTCCTCCTGCGGGCTTTTTTGAAACGGAAATTTTGCAGCGATGCATGCAAGGACTGACATTCCATGTCGATTCCCGTGCATCGAAATCCGTGGCGCCCCGAAGACGAATCGAACGTCCGACCTGCCCCTTAGGAGGGGGCTGCTCTATCCACTGAGCTACCGGGGCG
>CAZEAX010000788.1:0-1614 GCA_964510405.1 uncultured Streptomyces sp.
ACGAGTTCCTGACGCCGCTGACCGAAGTCATCTACAAACACCGCGGCACCGTCGATAAATTCATGGGCGATTGCATCATGGCGTTCTGGGGCGCCCCGCTCGCCGATCCGGCACATGCCCGCAACGGCATACTCGCGGGCCTCGAAATGCACGAAGTACTTAAAAAACTGAAGCCCGAATTCCAGGCGCGCGGATGGCCGGAAATCCGCATCGGCGTCGGTTTGAACACAGGCCGCATGAGCGTCGGCAACATGGGATCCAAGCTGCGCACCGCCTATACCGTAATGGGAGATGCGGTGAATCTCGCGTCGCGCCTCGAAGGCATCACAAAGGAGTATGGCGCTGATATCATAGTAGGCGAGGGCACCAAGAACGCGGTGCCGGATGTCGTGTTCCGCGAACTCGACCGCGTCCGTGTGAAAGGCAAGGACGAAGCGGTGGCGATATTCGAGCCGTTCGGCATGCAGGGCAAGGTGGACAAGGCGCGACTCGAGGAAATCAAGCTTTACACGCAATTTTTGCGGCTTTATCGCGCACAGGACTGGGACCAGGCGGAACTCCAGTTGTTCAATTTGCAAAAGCAGGTGCCCAGCAATCATCTCTACAGTCAGACTTTCGTGGAAAGGATTTCATACTTGCGCGCGAATCCGCCCGGCAAAGGCTGGGATGGTGCGTTTACGTTCAAGACGAAATAAACAATGGCATCGATGAAGCTCCGGATACTCGGCTGCAGCGGCGGCATCGGCGGCGACTTGCGCACCACATCGATGCTGCTGGATCACGACATACTGATCGATGCCGGGACCGGCGTCGGCGACCTCAGTATCGACGAGTTATCCCGCATCGATCACGTATTCCTCACGCATTCGCATCTGGACCATGTGACGTCGATTCCATTCATGGTCGATTCGGTCGGCTGGATGCGCGACAAGCCGATCACCGTGCATGCTATCGAACCGACCATTGAAATCCTGCGCCAGCACCTGTTCAACTGGAAGTTGTGGCCGGACTTTACCCAGATCCCCGACGCGCAGAAGCCCTTTTTACGGTATGAAGCGGTGGCGCTGGGCAAAACGGTCGAACTTAACGGGCGCAAGCTGACCCCGTTGCCCGCCAATCATGTCGTGCCGGCGATCGGCTATCGCCTCGACTCCGGTCGCGCGAGCCTCGTCTTTACGGGGGATACGACGACCAATGACCCGTTGTGGATGGAAGTCAACAAAATCGAGAATTTGCGTTATCTGATTATCGAAACGGCGTTTTGCAACCGCGAGCGCGAGCTCGCGATCGCATCCAAGCATTTGTGCCCGAGCATGCTCGCGGACGAGCTGGCGAAACTCAAGCGCAAGGCGGATGTCTATATTACGCACTTGAAACCGGGCGAGGTCGAACTTACGATGCAGGAAATCGCGGAGTGCTGCGGGACGCATGCGCCGCGCATGCTGGAAAACAACCAGATTTTCGAGCTATGAATGGTGGCCCGGCCTGCTGCCGGGCTCTGGATCGGACGTGGTATGAGTGCTAGATGAAGGATTGAACCGCCATGAGTACCGTACTCGAAAACAAACCGGTGGCGCCGGACAATCTGGCGGAGAAGCTTAATTTCTCCAAGGC
>CAZEAX010000789.1:0-1611 GCA_964510405.1 uncultured Streptomyces sp.
GCCGGTGAACAAAAGGGTTAGCCGTGGTTGATGTAACGCAACCACGGACGCCATCCGTCTTGTAGCCCCTGGGGCGCCTCTCTATACTGAAAAACCGCACAGCCGCCATATTGGAGAACGAACATGCCGAAGTACGCTACGCAGGCGATACGTACGATCGCGCTGGTCGGGCACGGCGCCGCCGGCAAGACCACTTTGGCGGAATCCTTGTTGCACAAGGCGGGCGCGATACCCGCGCCGGGCAGCGTCGACAAAGGCACTTCGATCTGCGACTTCGACCCGCTCGAGAAAGAGTTCAAGCACTCGCTCGCGAGCGCCATCGTCAATTTCTCGCATTGCGACACGCATATCCATCTCATCGATACGCCCGGCTATCCGGATTTCCTCGGGCAGTCGTTGAATGCGCTGGCTGCCGTCGAGACCGCCGCAGTTGTAATCAACGCACAGAACGGCATCGAGACGATCACGCAGCGCATGATGCAATGGGCGCGCGAGCGCGGCCTGTGCCGCCTCATCATCGTCAACAAGATCGACGCCGACAACGTCGAGCTGCCCGCCCTGCTCGCAGGCATTCAGAGCGCGTTCGGCAAGGAGTGCCTGCCCATCAACCTGCCGGCGACCGGCGGTAAAGCGGTCGTCGACTGTTTTTTCAACCCGGCGGGCACCGCGGATTTTTCATCGGTCGCCGACGCGCACCGCGCGCTGGTCGAGCAGGTGGTGGAAGTCGACGAGAAACTGATGGAGACTTACCTCGAGCAGGGGAATGTGAAGGCCGAGCAGCTGCACGCGCCGTTCGAACAGGCGCTGCGCGACGGGCACCTGGTGCCGGTGTGTTTCGTATCGGCGCGCACCGGCGCGGGCGTGAAGGAGCTGCTCGACATACTTGCGCGCCTGATGCCGAATCCCGCAGAAGGCAACCCACCACCGTTCTACAAAGGCACGGGCGAGGCCGCGACGGAAATCCGCGCCGAGCCCGATCCCAAAAAACACGTGCTGGCGCACGTTTTTAAAATCGTCGTCGATCCTTTCGTCGGCAAGTTGGCGGCGTTCCGCGTGTTCCAGGGCACCATCCGGCGCGATTCGCAGCTGTTCATCGGCGACGGCCGCAAGCCGTTCAAAGTCGGCCACCTGTTTACGCTGCAGGGGAAGGAGCACGTCGAAACCGACGCGTGCGTGCCGGGCGACATCGCTGCAGTGACCAAGGTGGACGACATCACGCTCGACGCCGTGCTGCACGATTCGCACGACGAAGACCACATTCATCTGAAGCCCATGCATTATCCGGTGCCGATGCATGCGCTGGCGCTCGAGTTGAAGCGCCGCGGCGACGAGCAGCGGCTCTCCGAAGTGCTGCACAAACTCGCCGCCGAAGATCCGTGCTTCCGCATCGATCACAGCGGCAGCGAGACCGTGATCCGGGGCCTGGGCGACCTGCACATGCGCTATATCCTCGACAAGATGCAGAAGCAGTACCGCGTCGAAGTCGTGACCAAACCGCCGCGCATCCCGTACCGCGAAACGATCGCAGGCCGCGCCGAGGGCCACCACCGCCACAAGAAACAAAGCGGCGGCGCCGGCCAGTTCGGCGAAGTCTTCCTGAAGATCGAGATC
>CAZEAX010000790.1:0-1609 GCA_964510405.1 uncultured Streptomyces sp.
AGCTTGGCCGGCATGAGGATGCGCTGGTCGCCTGCAGGCGCGCGATAGAATTGGCGCCTGCTCACGCGGATGCGCAAGTCAATCTCGGCCACGCATTGCGCGAACTCGGCCGCTTCGAGCCGGCGATTGCGGCGTATCGCCGCGCTGTCGAGTTGCTGCCCGAGGCGCCGGAAGCTCATCTGCACCTGGGAAATGCGTTGCTGGTCGACGGCTGTCGCGCCGGGGAGGCGGCGCAGGAATTTGCGCGGGCACTCGCATTGCGCCCCGATTTCACCGGCGCGCGCTTCAACCTCGCGATGACGCACCTGGCCCGCGGCGACTATGCGCGCGGCTGGCCCGACTACGAATTGCGGATGCAGGAACCTGATTGGCCGCGCCGCCCAGTGGACGTTACGCATTGGACCGGCGATCCGCTCGCCGGCAAAAAGCTGCTTGTTTACTCGGAGCAGGGCCTGGGCGACGAGATCATGTTCGCGTCGTGTATTCCGGACGCGGTGGCCGCCGGCGCGCAGTGCGTGGTCGAGTGCTTGCCCAAGCTTGAAACGCTGTTTCGCCGCTCGTTTCCGCAGGCAGAGGTCTATGCGGTGAGGCCGGACCGCTCGCTGCCCGATAACGTGTGGAACGCAGGCATCGATTTGCAATGCCCGATCGGCAGCCTGCCGGTGCACTTCCGGCGCACGCGCGCCGAGTTTCCACGGCACCGCGGTTATTTGGCGGCGGATGCGCAATTGATCGCCGGCTGGCGCGCGCGCCTTGCGGTACTTGGCCCCGGTCTCAAGGTGGGCATTTCCTGGCAGGGCGGCACGCAAAAGTCGCGGCGACTCGTGCGCTCGCTGCCGCTGGCGCGATGGCTGCCGATACTGCATGCGCAAAATGTCCACTTTGTAGACTTGCAGTACACCGATTGCGGCGACGAAATTAAAGCACTGCATGAGAAGAATGCAGTGCGCGTGCATAGCTGGCAGGAAGCGCGCACGGATTACGAGCAAACGGCGGCGCTGGTGGCGGCGCTGGATCTCGTCATCAGCGTGTGTACGGCGGTCATCCACCTGGGTGGCGCGCTCGGCCGGCCCGTATGGGTCATGGCGCCGTACAGTCCGGAATGGCGCTACGGAATTGCTGGGGAGGAGATGCCTTGGTATCCTTCGGTGCGCGTGTTTCGGCAAGCCGCATTCAACGAGTGGGACGCGGTGATCGAGAACGTGGCGCAGTGCCTGGGCGACATGGCCCGATCTCGCGTATTGTCGTAAAAAGCGGTCACGGTCCGCAGGCCGGCGGTTTACATACAAGGTAATACCCAATGATCAAAGTTTTCATCGGCTACGATCCGCGCGAGGCGGTCGCGTTCAGCGTGCTCGCCCACAGCATCCATGCGCGGGCGTCGGCGCCGGTGTCGATTACGCCGCTTATGCTGAGCGAGCTCCAAGGCATCCTCACGCGCGAACGGCATCCGCTGCAATCGACCGATTTTTCGTTTTCGCGGTTTCTGACGCCGTACCTGTCGGCCTATGCAGGCTGGTCGATTTTCACGGACTGCGACATGCTGGTGCTCGACGACATCGCGCGGCTTTATGCGCTGCGCGATGAGCGCTATGCCGTCATGGTGGTC
>CAZEAX010000791.1:0-1605 GCA_964510405.1 uncultured Streptomyces sp.
TGCTAGAAGATTCGCTCCGACCCACAGGTGGCGCATGGCTGCGCTCGATGCGCAAAAGTATCTCGAGTCCCTCACAGTTTGAGGCGGCATTCTCAATCGCGATGCGGCTGGATACGACGGAATGTCGAAGCAACCTGCCGAGCCGGGAAACGATGACGGCGACGTCTTCGAAAAATTATTTTCGAACGTCACTCCCTTGCCCGCCCACGGACGGGTGATTCACCCCGCACCGCGACGAAAACCGGTCCCCGAGCAGCGTCTGCGCGATGAACGCGCGGCGCTTGCCGACAGTCTGAGCGACCACATCACCTGGGACATCGGGACCGAAATCGGCGACCAGCTCGTCCATCTGCGCAACGGCCTGTCGCAACAAACGCTCAAGAAACTTCGCCGCGGGCACTGGGTAATCCAGGCTGAGTTGGACCTCCACGGGCTGACCACCAGCGAGGCGCGCGAATCCCTGGTTCACTTTCTCAATGCGTGCCTGCGTCAGGGTGCGCGTTGCGTCCGCGTAATACACGGCAAAGGGCTGCGCTCGAAAAACCGCGAACCCGTATTGAAAATGAAAGTCGCAAACTGGCTGATCCAGCGCGATGAAGTGCTCGCGTTTTGCCAGGCGCGCCAAGTCGACGGCGGTGGTGGCGCAGTGATGGTATTGCTTAAGTCCGGATCGAAATAGCGGGATCGATGGAATCGAGCGACCGCGCCCGGCGCGACTTCTGATGCCCGCTTTAGATCGCCGCTTCGTCGGTCTCGCCGGTGCGTATCCGGATTACCTGATCGACACTGGTGACGAAAATCTTGCCGTCGCCGATCTTGCCCGTGCGCGCAGCCTTGACGATCGCATCGACTGCACCCTCGAGCATGTTTTCCGCGATAACGACCTCAATCTTTACCTTGGGCAGGAAATCGACTACGTATTCTGCGCCGCGATAGAGTTCGGTATGCCCTTTTTGCCGGCCGAATCCCTTGACCTCCGTCACGGTGAGCCCGCTGACGCCAATCTCGGACAATGCCTCGCGCACCTCGTCGAGCTTGAACGGCTTGAATATGGCTTCGATTTTTTTCATGAGTGTTTACCCCGCCTGTCATGACCGGTGGCATGCCGCGACCGATTTCCACGTATAGTATAAGGCCTCGCGGCGGCGAATTAAATCTTCAATTTCTATTCGAACTGGTGGCGATATTTGTTGGTGATCGGGTACCGCCAGTCCTTGCCGAAGCCGCGCGGCGTGATGCGAATGCCGATCGGCGACTGGCGCCGCTTGTATTCGCTGATGCGCAGCAGCTGGATCACACGCTCGATGTCTTTGCGGCCGTAGCCATGGGCTTCTATGTCGCGCAGCCCCTCGTTATGTTCGACATATGCTTCCATGATGCCGTCGAGCACGTCATAGGGCGGCAAACTGTCCTGATCGGTCTGGTCGGGCCGCAGTTCGGCGGACGGCGCACGCGTGATGACGCGTTCGGGAATTACGGACGACATGCTGTTGCGGTATTTGGAAAGCCGGTACACCAGCATTTTGCTGATGTCCTTCAAAACCGCAAAACCGCCCGCCATATCACCGTATAGCGTCGCATAGCCGGTGCCCATTTCGCTCTTGT
>CAZEAX010000792.1:0-1602 GCA_964510405.1 uncultured Streptomyces sp.
AAACCGCCACCAGCGAGTTGGACATGAGCATCGCGAGCAGATAACGCTGAACCTGCACGTCGACTTCTTCTAGTATGCGCACCGCCTCCTTCTTGCGGGCCAGCGACGGCCCCACCAACTGCACGAGCTTGCGCCGGAAATGCGTCCCCGACGCCAGCAGAAAATAGGTGAGCAGCAGCACAATCGGGGTCTGCGCGGCGACTGTGATGAGCAGCGCGGATTGCGCGAATGCATAGTCGCGCAGCCAGGTAGTGGGCTCCGCCGGCTTGACCACGAGCACGCGCGCGCCGATTTTCGCGCCGGCGTCGGCGGCGGCGCCCTGGATTTCGTTGGCGGCCTCCTGCATGTTTTGCAGCGCGGTAGGGACGCTGGAGCGGGCGACGACCAGGTTTTGCCGCAATTTGCGCGCGGCCTCCGGCAATTTTTCGATCATCGTCGCCGCTTCGTCATGCAGCGAAAACGCGACCCAGCACAGTCCGCCGACCAGCGCCGCCAATACCAACGCCGCCGCGATTGCGCTCGGCACGCGGTGCGACTTGAGCCAGTCCACCAGCGGGCTCAGCGCGTAGCTCGCGAGTATGCCGATCAATAGCGGCACGAAAAATGCGCGTGCCAGATACATCGCTGCGACCAGCGCGATGACGGCCAATACGCCGACAGCTACCGTCAGGCGGGAACTGCGGGATATTCGAGCGGAAGATTCGGTCGCCGCACCGCCTGCTTCGCCCGCCGTCGGGGCGACGGCTGCGACGGCACCGGCGGATTTGCTCACTGCCGGCAAACCCGCATCACTTCTTGACGCTCATCTGGTTGCTGACCGAGCGCACGCCCGCGATGCCGTGTGCCACTTCGATCGCATGATCGATCTGGCCCTGATTGTCGACGAAGCCGCTCAACTGGACTTCCCCCTTGCGCGTCACGACGGCGATGTCGAGGCTCTTGACGCTCGCATCGGCGAGCAGCGCGCCCTTGACCTGGGCCGTGACGATGCCGTCGTCGACTTTGTTGCCCACCGTCGTATCCGCGCCTTTCAGGCTCACCTTGTTTTCGACATTTTTGACGCCCTCCACTGCGCGAGCGACTTCAATTGCACGATCGATTTGCGCCTGGTTGTCGACAAAACCGCTCAACTGGACTTCGCCCTTGCGGGTATCGACCTTGAAGCCGTAGCTCTTGACGTCAGGGTCGGCCAGCAACGCCGACTTGACCCGGGCGGTGACGACGCTGTCGTCGATTTCCGTTCCGACTGTCGTGGTTGGAACCGGTGCGCCCGGCGCGTCCACGGGTTTGCCGGTCACGTCCGGCGGTTTATTGCAGCCGGCAACGCCCATCGCCATCACGGCCGCGAGCGTCGCATTCATTACAGAAAGGCGGATATTCATATGAATTCCCTCCATGCGCGAAGCTTGTGGATACGATCGCGACTTTCCTCCTATTCGCCGCCGCGCTCTGTGCGCTGGCACACGCACGGCACGCATCAACCGTCGCCTGGGTACGCCAGCGAACAGACCGGGCACGAAGGAAGCGGACAATCGGCGCGATGGATCGATGATCCTGAACCGGTTTTTCCAGATGACTTGTGCGGTCTTCATCACCCAACAG
>CAZEAX010000793.1:0-1594 GCA_964510405.1 uncultured Streptomyces sp.
AGGTTTCGGTGCAGGATCACTGCTCGCGGGACGACCCGCGATGGATTCAACCATCCAGGGCATGGCCGGCATTATGGATCTCACGCGCCAGAACGATACGCCGTTCAAGGTGGGCATTTCGATCTCCGACATACTCGGGGGTCAATTCGCGCTGCTCGCTGTGCTTGCTGGTCTCGCGTACCGCGATCGTACGGGCAAAGGGCAGTTCATTGATTTGTCGATGCAGGAGGTTTCGGCCTGGCTTACTCAGTTTTTCTGGAATGGCGGCGTCGCTTTGCCATCCGATGGCCGCGTGGTGCAATGCCGGGACGGCTATGTTTACGTTTCCAGGGACGGCACGTCGTCATCCTGCGTCGAGATGACGAAGGCTGAAGCCGAACAGCATTTCAAGACGCGGGGTATGTGGTGCGTGCCAGTCAATTCGGTGTCCGAAGTGGCAGTTCATCCGCAGACGCTGGCCCGGGAATTGATCGTGCAGGGCCGCGCACGCGATGGCAGAACGTGGCCGTTGCTCGCATGCCCGATAAAATTGCAGCCGCGGCCGGCAGTCGTGAGCCGCGCGATCGGCTCCGTTGGTGCGGATTTAGCCGAAGTACTTCAGGATTGGGGCATCGCCGGCGACGTACAGGCTGAAATCCATAACGAAAAAATGCATGCCCCGTAATTTGAAGATACTGCTTACAGGCGGCGGCGGTTTTGTCGGCCTCAATATCGCCGAAGCGCTGTTGCGCGCCGGCCATGAGCTCAGCGTGCTCGGCAATCAGGAGCCGCCTGCGTATGCACTGGCGACTCTCAGTCGGCTGCCGGGAACATTGCAATTGATCGACGCCGACGTATCCGATCGCGAAGCAGTCGATGCGGCTTTCGCGCAATGCGGGCCCTCTCGCGTGATACACGCGGCGGCAATTACCGCCGGACCCGAGCGCGAGTTGCGGGAAATCGACCGGATCATTGATGTCAACATCAAGGGCGCAGCCAATGTCCTGAGCGCGGCACTGGAATCCGGCGTCGAAAGAGCCGTTTACGTCAGTTCGGGCTCCGTATACGGCGAAGCGTTGCTGGGACCGGGGCCGCTTCTGGAAAGCGAATCAGTACCGGTTCCGGACTCGTTGTATTCGATCACCAAGTTCGCAGGGGAGCGCATCTGCACGCGACTTCGCGCGAGCGGCGGCCTGAACGTCGTATGCGTGCGATTAGGCAGCGTGTTCGGGCCTTGGGAGTTCGACACAGGGGTGCGGGATACGCTCTCGCTGCCGCTGCAAATTCTGCGCAAGGCAATGCGCTGCGAAGAAGTTGTCGTGGCGCCTCAAGAGCCGCGTCGCGACTGGATCTACAGCCGCGACGTGGCGGCAGGTGTGCTGAGCATCTTGCATGCGTCTGTAGTACCGCACGCTCTTTACAATCTCGCGTCCGGATTTTCCTGGACGGAGGTGAGTTCGGCGTGGTGTGCGTGCCTGCGCACTGAATATCCGGGCCTGCAGTGCAGGACAACGCGCGCGGGTGAATCCGCCAACGTCAGCTTTCTTGGCGAGCGCGACCGTGCGACCATGGGAATCGACCGGCTCATCGCCGACCTCGGTTTTCAGCCCGCGTT
>CAZEAX010000794.1:0-1588 GCA_964510405.1 uncultured Streptomyces sp.
GAGCGTCGCGTGCTTGAGCGTGCGCGTGAGATACAAATCGTAGGCTGCCTTGCCCGTGACTGAAATGCGCACGCCCGGCCGGTCGACCTCGTCGATGGTTTTGAGCGGGGAAGCGGGCGGCACCAGATACGTCGCTTCGATTTCGACATACGCCGCCGTGAAGGTGATCTCGTTCGCGCGCTTGGGTTCGATCGCAAGAAATCCCAGCCGCCATTCGCCGCTCGCAGCCGCTTCGGCCAGCGCTCCCGCGGATTCGTACGAAACTATCTTGACTGCCACGCCCAGCCGTTTGCCGAACTCGTGCGCGAGATCGAGCGCAACGCCGCTGGGCACGCGCGTCACCGGATCGCGCGCGGTCAGCAGGATGTTCGAAAAGTTGATCCCTGCGTGCAACGTGCCCGAAGGCGCGAGATCCGCGCGGGCGGCGGCAATGTTATCGCTCATGACGGCGGCTTCCTGTAAATGAAAAGCCGCTACTCTAACCCATCCCGCGCGCCGCCATGGACCATGCGTGCCTCAGGTGAGATAGCGCGTTTCCAGATGCGCGCGGAAATAGTGTGGATTCAGCGCTTCACCGCTCGCCCGCGCCACGAGCTCCGGCGTGTCCCAGCGGCTCGCCTGCGACCAGATGTTTGCATTGAGCCACTCGAACACCGGCGCGAGATCGCCCGCGGCAATCCGCCGGTCGAGGTCCGGCACCGCGCGCCGCATCGCCGCAAACCATTGCGCCGCATACATCGCGCCCAGCGTATAACTCGGAAAATAGCCGAACGCGCCGTCAGTCCAGTGTACGTCCTGCATGCAGCCATCGCGATAGTTGCCGCGCGTGTCGATGCCGAGCAGCGCCTGCATTTTTTCATCCCATAGTGCAGGGATGTCGTCGACCTCGATGCCGCCTTCGACGAGCGCGCGCTCGATCTCGTAACGCAGGATCACATGCGCCGGATAAGTGACCTCGTCGGCGTCGACGCGGATATGGCCGGGCTTCACCCGCGTCAGCAACCGGTGAAGATTGTCCGCCGCGAATGCAGGTTGCGCGCCGAAATGCGCCGCCAGCATGGGGGACAAGAGGCCGACAAACGCGCGGCTGCGCGCGAGTTGCATCTCGAACGACAGGCTCTGGCTTTCATGGATGCCATACGAGCGCGCATTCCCCAGCGGCTGGCCCAGCCAGTCGCGCGGCAGGTTCTGCTCGAAACGCGCGTGCCCGGTCTCGTGGATCGTGCCCATCAGGCTTTGCGCGAAATCGGTCTCGCGGTAACGCGTGGTGAGCCGCACGTCTTCGGGCACGCCGCCACTGAACGGGTGGGCGCTCTCGTCGAGCCGCCCGCCGGCGAAATCGAAGCCGAGCATTTGCATCACGGCAAGATTCAGCGCGCGTTGCGCCGCCAGCGGAAACGGGCCGGCCGGCGCAGTAACCTGTTCGGCGCGCTGCTTCGCCTGCACGCGAGCTACGAGGCCGGGCAGCCATTGCTGGACGTCCGCAAACAGGCGGTCCATGTCGGCCGCGCGCACTCCCGGCTCGTAGCGGTCCATCAGCGCGTCGTAGCGCGAAAGCCCGGTGTCGGCGGCGAGCAGGCGCGCTTCT
>CAZEAX010000795.1:0-1582 GCA_964510405.1 uncultured Streptomyces sp.
AGGCCCCGAGGCCGGCGTCTGGGTGATCGCGGAAACGCACGACCTGCCGGTGCGCTTCATCCGCATTGTCGTCACCGACGACCAGGGCCGCTACGTCATCCCCGATCTGCCGAAAGCCAAATACGACGTGTGGGTTCGCGGCTACGGCCTCGTCGATTCGCCGAAAGTGAAGAGCGTGCCGGGTAAAACGCTCAACCTCAAAGCCGTGCAGGCGCCGAACGAAGCGGCCGCGGCGCATTACTACCCGGCAATCTATTGGTACTCGATGATGAAAATCCCCGAGGCCGGCGTGTTCGGCAGCAAGGAAGCGCCGGAAAACATCAAGCTCACCGACTATCTCAACAGCATGAAGAACAACGGCTGCGTCGGCTGTCATCAGCTCGGCCAGCTGGCGACGCGCACGATTCCGAAGTACCACCTGCAGGGCAAGACGCATCAGTACGCGTGGATCCGCCGCATCCAGTCCGGGCAGGCGGGCGAGAACATGGTTTTGATCGCTGCGGGCCAGTTGGGCGGCATGCCGTTCAAATATCTCGCCGACTGGACGGAGCGCATCGCCAAGGGTGAATTGCCGTCGAACAAACCGACGCGACCGCAAGGTCTTGAGCGCAACATCGTCGTCACGCTGCGCGACTGGCACAACCCAAAGCAGTATCTGCATGACTTGATCTCGACCGACAAGCGTTATCCGACCGTCAACGGCTACGGGCCGCTGTACGGACAGAGCGAGCATGCCAGCAACGACATGCCGATCCTCGACCCGGTGAAAAACGTGGCGACGAATTACGTGCTGCCGACGACGCCAGACATGCCGCTGGCGCTGGGGCCCGGCAACGCCGGCTCGGTGCACATCCTGCAGACCTCGGCCTATTGGGGTTCGGAAGACATCTGGAACAGCAAGGCCAACAACCACGACTCGATGTTCGACCGCCAGGGCCGCCTGTGGCTGGCGGCAACGGGCCACAAGCCGGACAACCCCGACTTCTGCAAAAAAGGCTCAAGCCATCCGTCGGCGGTCGAATTTCCTATCAACAGCACCAATCGCCGCGTGACGATGTACGATCCGAAGACCGGCAAGTACACGCCCTATCAGACCTGCTTCGGTTCGCATCACCTGCAGTTCGGCTACGACGCCAACGAAACGCTGTGGATGAGCACGGGCGGCGGCGGCGGCCACGTCGGCTGGATCAACACCAAGATGCTCGATGAAACCGGCGACATCGAGAAGTCGCAGGGCTGGACGGCGATCGTGCTCGACACCAACGGCAACGGCGTGCGCGACGCCTACACCGAGCCGGGCAAGCCGCTCGATCCGACCAAGGACATGCGCATCGGCGCGGGTTTCTACGCGGTGATGCCGAGCCCGGTTGACGGTTCGGTGTGGGGCACGCTGCGCGGCAATCCGGGTGCGATCGTGCGCATCGACCCGACCAAGAATCCCCACAAATCGCTGGCCGAGATGTACAACGTCCCGCTGCCCGGCTTCGGCCCGCGCGGCGGCGACATCGACCTGCAGGGCCGCGTGTGGGTTTCGCTCGCCAGCGGCCACATGGGCATGTTCGACCGCCGCCTCTGCAAAGGT
>CAZEAX010000796.1:0-1575 GCA_964510405.1 uncultured Streptomyces sp.
AATCGACGCGGGCACCCACGCGAGCGGCGGAATCGGCCGCAATACTTCGAACACCGGGAAACCCACGCCATACGCGGTGCGGCTGACCGCCAGCAGCAAGCCGAAAGGTATGCCAACCAGCATCGCGGTTACGAAACCGGACATCACGCGGAAAAAACTCATATACCAGCTCTGCCAATAACCCGCGTCGCCGATTACACCGGCCCATGCGTGCAAAACTTCGGTCGGCGCCGGCACCGCGCCTATCCACGGCAGATAGACAGGCTTCAGGTCAATTCCGGTGAGCGCATTGCGTAGCCACTCGAACGATTCCCATTTGATCCAGAATTTGGACAACGAGCCGATTTCCCATAGCACGAGAAACACCGCGATAGAAACGACGCCGCGCCAAAGGCTCGAACTGACCAGGGCTTTTTTCCGGATCGCCACGGCTCAACCCTCCTTCTCACCCGCGGCGAACGCCTTGAGCGCTTCCTCGCGCACAGCGTCGTTGGTTTCCTCCATCAATTCGCGAAAGCGCCGGGATGTCAGCACGCTATAGTCGCGCGGATGCGGAATGTCCACCTCGAGTATTTTTTTCGGCTTGCACGGCCGCGTCGTCATGATGGCGACCTTGTGGCCGAGGAATATCGCCTCTTCGAGATCGTGCGTGATGAAGAAGATCGTCACCTTGTTCTTGTAGTAGATCTCGAGCAGAGCCTCGTGCATGACCGACTTCGTCAGCGAGTCGAGCGCGCGGTAAGGCTCGTCAAGCAGCAGCACCTTCGGATCGTTCATCAGCGCGCGCACGATTTCAACGCGCCGGCGCATCCCGGACGAAACTTCGCCCGGAAAATTATGCTCGACCCCGCCCAGACCCGCATCAGCCATCATGTCCAAAGCTTTTTCGATCGCCTCCGCCTTGCTCATTGCACCCTGCATGATCGGGCCGAATGCAACATTCTCAAGATTGGTTTTCCAGGGGAAAAGCGCGCCGTTCTGAAATACGACGATGCGGTCGGAACCGGGCTCCGCCTTCGGCTTTTCGGTGCTGCACAGCACCTCGCCATCGAGCAGAATGCGACCCGATGTTATCTCGTGAAATCCCGCGATCGCGTTGAGCAGCGTTGTCTTGCCGCAACCGGAAGGACCGACAATCATGCAGATCTCACCCGCACTGATTTCAAGCGAGCAATGATCGACCGCCATGACCGCTGCGCCGTCGGGATCGTAGATCTTGACCACGTTATCGATGCTGATTGCACCTTGCGTGGCGCGCCGATTGCTCTTTGGCTGCAATACCGCGGCCATATTACCGGTTTCCCAGCGCGAGTTCGCGCGTGCGCCATTGCATCAGATAATCGCCGAGCACGCGCACCAATGCGCTGGTGGTATAGCCGACGAACCCCAGCGTAATCATGCCGATGACTATCGTCGGGTAGCGCACCATGGTGTACGAGGTATTGATCACATAACCGATCCCGTATTGCCCTGAAACCATTTCCGCGGCGACCAGCGAGAACCACGATACGCCCACGGAAATCTGCAAGCCCGTGAAAATGAACGGCAGTGCGCCGGGCGCGATTACGTGGCGGA
>CAZEAX010000797.1:0-1570 GCA_964510405.1 uncultured Streptomyces sp.
CAGATCTTGGTCTCCGGCGTATTGAGGTAGCCGAGGACCGAGTGCAGCGTCGTGGTCTTGCCCGAACCGGTCGGGCCGCACACGAAAAACAGACCGTAGGGTTTCTCGATTGCCTCTTTACACTTGACCAGGTTGTACTTGGACAACCCGAGCTTATCCAGCGGAATCGGCTCGCCGGCGGCGAGTATCCGCATTACGATGTCCTCGACCCCGCCAGCGGACGGGATGGTCGCCACCCGCAGTTCAATGTCGAGCGGGCCGAACTTCTTGAATTTGATCTTGCCATCCTGCGGCTTGCGCCGCTCGGAAATATCGAGATCGCACATGATCTTCAGGCGCGCCGCGATCGCGTTGCGGTAGGCGGCCGGCACCGAGATGTAATTCATGAGCGAACCGTCTTTGCGGAAGCGGACCTCCGTCTTGCCCTTGCCGGGATAGGGCTCGATGTGAATATCGGAGGCCCCCTGCTTGTAAGCGTCGACTATGATCTTGTTGACGAGCTTGACGACTTCGTTATCCGACGCCGCCGATGCGACGTCTTCGTTGTTGTCCTCGAGCGACTCGTCGTCTTCGAGCCCCGACAGCAGGTCGCCGATATCGGTGCCGTCGTCCACGTTGCCCACGCCCGCCGACGCGCCACCACCGCCGAAGAAAAGGTCGAGTGTAGCGACGAATTCACGCGCACAGCATACGCGGTAGACGATTTTGCTTTTCGGGTAGACATTGTTGACGACCTTCGAGCCGCGGATTTTTTCCGGGTCGGTCGTCAATATCATGATGCCTTCCTTCGATTCGTCGATCGGCACCCACAGGCTGCTTTCGACAAATTCGCGACTCATGTTCTTCATGAGGTCCATCGGCTTGACACGATCGGCCTTGTGCGGCTCGTACGGCACGTCGAAATAAGCCGCGAGCGCCTCGCCGATCGCGCTCAACTTGACCTGGAACTCGTCGATCAGCACGGTTTCGACGTCGAGATTCTTGCGCCGCGCCGAGCGGGTGGCGAGCTCCAGTTCCTCCGCCGAAATTACCGCGTTTGAAACCAGATGATCGTACTTGCCTTTAACGCCCGCCACCGGTTTCTGCCGCTGACGCGCCGCAATGGCGAGCGTTTCCGCCACATGGACCGCGCCTTCCTCCATCACCGGCGGGAACGGCTGCCCGCTCTTGGAGTTGATCAGCTGGATCACCCCGATCAATTCCTTGTTCTGCGCATCGATGACCGGCGCCACCAGCATCTGCTTTGTCCGGTAGCCGGTTTTTACGTCGACCTGTTTCAGGAAATTGAGCTGCGGGCTGTACGCCTTCAATTCCTTGTCGTCGTATACGTCACGGATATTGATCATCTTCTTGTGAACCGCGACAAAGCCGGCAATGCTTTGCTCGGCGATCGGCAGCTTCAGGTCCTTGAACGAATTGAGCCCCGTCTTGACCTTAGACACTATGGAGGTCTTGTCCTCGCTGACCAGGTAAATCGTAAGCCGATCGGCATTAAACAGCCCGCAAATGTCCTGGCTCAACTCGAGCATGATCTCGTCCAGGTTGCTGGTCGCGTGTATGCGGTTCGTGA
>CAZEAX010000798.1:0-1566 GCA_964510405.1 uncultured Streptomyces sp.
CCTGCGCAGCGACCCCCAGGCCCGGCGCACGGCGACCAATTCCGTTACAGACAAGAGATCACCGCGGCTCTAACCGCGGTTTGCAGGGCGTGTCACGCTGTATGCAGTCCGCAACGGCTTGCGATTGGGTCGAAGCACAGGCAGCACGACGATTGACATGTCACGGCGTGCTCCCTAGTATTTCAACTGTCGCAAGAGTTCTCTGCTTTGGTTACCCCCCCTTCCAGCCGCTCCCGCACCGTCGCGCCAGCCATTCCCCTGCTGACCGACCGTGCGTACGAGCGTATCAAGCACGACATCATCACGTGCGCGATCGCGCCGGGCACCGAAATCTCGGAGTCGCAACTGTGCACCCAATACCGTCTGGGCAAGGCGCCGGTGCGGATGGCGCTGATCCGCCTTGCGCATGGCGGTCTGGTGCGTGCGATTCCGCGCCGCGGCTACATGGTCACGCCGATCACGCTAAAGGATATCCAGGACGTGTTCGAACTGCGTTTGATGCTGGAGCCGGCGGCGGCGCGCATGGCGGCCGGCAAGGTGGACGCCCAGCGATTGCGCTTGCTCGACGAAGCATGCCGCCATGGCTATCAGTCGAATGACGTAAAGAGCATTACGCGTTTTCTCGAGGCCAGCAAGGCGCTGCATGTCGCGATCGCGCAGGCGACTGGCAATAGCCGGCTCGCCGGCATGGTCGCGCAATTGCTCGATCAGATGACGCGGCTGCTGCATCTGGGGCTCGGGCTGCGCAACCGTTCGCAGGAAATGCAGCACGAGCACCGTGCGCTCCTGAAGGCGCTCACGCGCGGCGACGGCGAAACGGCCGAACGCATATCGCGCGAGCAGATAGAGGCCGCGCGCAACATGGTGCTGTCGGCGATCATGACCAGCAATACCGTAATGAACCTCGCACTGACCGGCGAACGCGGTTAAAGCACCGTAACCAATCCAAGTAATCGTCGCCACGCCCGCGACAAAACCGGAGAATGCAATGAAGGCAGTGGTACTCAAGCAGCACGGCGCGATCGACAGCCTCGAATACGTAACCGATTTTCCGGACCCAAAAGTGAGCGACGGCCATGTCGTCATCCGCGTCGGCGCCACGTCTTTCAACTACCACGATATTTTTACCGTCCGCGGCATGCCGGGCATCAAGGTGCCGCTGCCGATGATCATCGGCCTCGACATCGCCGGCGAAATACTCGAAGTCGGCGGCGGCATCGCGGGCTGGAAAGCGGGCGATCGCGTTCTCGTCAACCCGCTCAACAAGCAAAAGGGGCTGATGGGCGAAATGATGCACGGCGGTCTTGCGGAAAAATGCCTCGTCGCGGCGGACCAGTTGATCCGCGTGCCGGACGGCGTGAGCTTCGAGCAGGCGGCCGCGCTACCCGTCGCCTACGGCACTGCGCACCGCATGATCATTACCCATGACACGATCAAGCAAGGCGAGAAAGTGCTGGTGCTCGGCGCCAGCGGCGGCGTCGGCACGGGCTGCGTGCTGCTCGCGAAAATGCTGGACGCCGAAGTCATCGCCTGCGCCAGCAGCGCCGACAAGATTCAACGCCTGAA
>CAZEAX010000799.1:0-1565 GCA_964510405.1 uncultured Streptomyces sp.
CCGAAAACGGGTACGTCATCACTACAGCCACGTTGTAGGCAGCAACCGTTTTGTGCGCGTAATTCTGGCCACCGGCCGCGAGCTCGTCGGCGAAGTAATCCAGCGCGATATCGGACGTGATGTAGCACTGATCAAGACGGAAGGTTCCAATTTTCCGGCCCTCGCCGTCAATGACGACGATCTCAATATCGGCTCGGAAGTGATTGCCATCGGATCTCCGCTCGGTGAAGTGTTGAGCGGGACCGTGACCCGCGGCGTTGTCAGCGCGTATCGCATGATCAGCGGCAGGCGCTATATTCAGAGCGACGTGTCGATTTTGCCCGGCAGCAGCGGCGGGCCGTTACTCGACCGGTCGGGCCGCGTGGTCGGGATCGCGGTGATGATACTCGGCAACACGCGCATCAGCTTCTTCGTGCCGATCCAGGAAGCGCTCGTCAGCGTGAGAGTCACGCTGTCCGGCCCGTAAAATATTGGGAGACGCCATGCGCGCGCACATTCTTTCGATCTTCGTTTGCGCTTTTTTGCTGACGACTGTGCAATTCGCCGTGGGCCAGGTTTATCCCGTACGTCCGGTGAAGATTGTCGCGCCATTCGCGGCCGGCGGAGCGGCTGATATTACCAGCAGGCTGATCGCGGACAGGCTGACGTCCATATTGCAGCAAAAGGTCGTTGTGGAAAACCAGCAGGGCGGCGGCGGTGCCGCAGCCAGCCAGGCGGTGGCGCAAGCGGCGCCGGACGGATATACGCTGCTATATGTTACTGGCGCCACTTTCGTAACGGCACCCATCTTCGCGCGCAATACCGGATACGATCCGCTTCGGTCCTTTGAACCGATCTCGCTCGTGAGTTCGGTATCGTCCACGATAGCGGTTAATTCGTCTTTTCCGGCAAGAACGCTGGAGGAACTGACGGCGCTGATCAAAGCCGCGCCCGGCCGTTATCGTTACGCAACGTTGGGACCCGGTTCACATTCGTTCATAGTGGGGGAGTTGTTCAAATCCCAGACCGGCCTCGACATTAAGGAAGTTCCCGTCAAAGTGCCGCGCAGGGCGTTGCAGGCCGTCGCCGAAGGCGAGGCCGATTTCGCGTTCGATGTTTCCGTCGTGGTAGCGGTCTGGGCCAAAGAAGGACGCGTGCGCCCTCTTGCAGTCATGGGGCGCGGACGCTCCCAGGCTTTTCCGGACGTCCCCACAACCGTTGAGCTCGGGATGCGCGATTTGACTGCCTATGTCTGGAGCGGTTTGGTGGCACCTGCGCGCACACCGCCTGAAATCGTAGCGGTTCTGAACCGCGCAATGCAAAGCGTTCTCTCCGAAATCGAAACCCAGACGACGTTCAACAAATATGGAATGCAGGCCGAAGGCGGTACTCCAGATCAGTTTCGCAGCCTGATTGTGGCAGAACTTACGAAGTGGTCACGCGCAGTACCGCTTTCCGCGACTGTCGACAAGTGAGTCGAGGCAAGTGTGTTGTACCGAGAAGGTTGAGAGCCCGACCCGGTGTAGCGTTCGCTGCCTTAGTGTCTTAGTGGTGAAGCTGCAAGCTCCGGGGTCAGGTCTTGCAAT
>CAZEAX010000800.1:0-1554 GCA_964510405.1 uncultured Streptomyces sp.
GGTCGTTGTAGCGGGCTTCGTTGAAGAGGTATTCGGCCATGACTTTCTCCTAATGTGGAGCCAGTATGGGCTATGAATCTGCCTTTGTCAAGTATATAATTCCCCCTTCAAGGGGAAGGTGCTTACCGGCTACCCGCGCAGCCCTTCGAGAATTTTCAGCGCTTTCCCCATCGAGAATTCGCGAGTCGGTGCGCTGTACGCTTTCGCGTCCGGCATCATGTAACCGTGCTCGACGCCGGGGAAAATATGCACCTCGACGTTCTTCATGCGCGCCGGCACTTTCTTGTATATCTCCTGCACCGGCGGCGGCGCGGCATGGTCCTGGTCGCCCCAGATGATGCAGACCGGCTGCGTCACGCCGTCGAGTTCGTTGATGAAATCGCCGAGCTGGGTGCCGTGGCATGCAACGCCCGCGGCGTAGCCGAGACGCTTCGGTCCGATCAATGCGAACGGTCCGCCGTAGCAAAAACCCATGGCCGCAGCTTTGCCGTTGAACCGCGGTTCCTTCTTGAGCATCGACAGCGTGTCGGCCATGTCGGCTTCGCCGGTTTTGATTTTCTCCAGGCGCGGCTGGCCCCGCGGAGTCGAGCGCGGATCGTCGCGCGTGAGCGGCCCGGGCACCGTGCGCCAGAACAGATCGGGCGCCGCCGCAATGTAACCATGGCCGGCAAATTCGTCGGCGATTGCGCGCAGATCCTTATCGACGCCGTGAATCGCCGACGCCAGCACCATCGCCGGCACCTTGCCGCCGCCGTCCGGCATGACGACATAACAATCGAATTCGCCGCCGCTGGCGCGGATCTTGATGTCCTTGCGCTGCATGATTGCTCCCTCCGGGTTAAAAATTATTATGGATAGCGCGCCGGCGATTCAGGCGGACAGCGCTTCGTCGAGAAAATCCAGCCGGTCCTGGCCCCAGAACAACTCGTCCTTGTAGACATAAGTCGGCGTGCCGAATACGCCGTGGCGCGCGGCCTCGGCTTCGCTCGCCTGCCACGCGCTCATGATCTCGGGCGTGTCCTGCATCGCGAGCAGTCGTGCGCCGTCCATGTTGAGCGCATTGGCGACCGCGACGCGAACCGCGGGCTCTCGCACGTCTTGCTCCCCGCTCCACAGCGCGTGCAGCAAGCCGTGGCTCAGCGCCAGCGCATCCCACCCGAGCTTGTCGGCGGCGATGACCATGCGCGCCGAGAACTGGTTGTCGGTCGGATAAAAGCGCGGTCGCAGCACGAGCGGCATGTTCAGGCGCTTGCGCCAGCGGTCGAGCTCCACTTCGTGATAACGCCGGCGCGCGTCGGGACGGGTCAGGAGCGGGATCCCGCCATTCGGCGGCACGATGCGCGTCGGACGCACGACGACATCCAGATCGTGCTTCCTGATCAGCGCGTGAAAGCGCGGCCCGCCCAGATAGGCCCACGGCGACGACAGGGAATGGAAATAGACGACGGTTTTTTTCATGCGCGCGCGGCCGGAATCGTTACAACATTCACGGTAGTATACGGGATAGCATCGATGAAGGTTTCCGCCATGACCCGGGCTATCCTTGCCGCGATT
>CAZEAX010000801.1:0-1534 GCA_964510405.1 uncultured Streptomyces sp.
AAGCCGCTGCATCCTGATTGTCACCCATGATGCGCGCATCAACGAGTACGCGGACCGCATCATCCACATGGAAGACGGGCGCATCACCGGACTGGCCAAGGGGACAGAATGACAGCACCCGCGCCTGATTCTGCCGTCAAGTCCGACGCCGATGCCGCCGGGTCCAAGTCGGAAGTCGACAATGCAGCCGCGCCCAAGGTGCAAGTTCAGGCGGCTGCGCCCAAGGCCGAATACAGGAACAAGATCATCTTTGCGCTTTCGATCATCGGTATCGTGGCCGGCCTGGTCAGCGCCTACTACTTCGGGATCGAGAGAAAGGCCCAGCCCCCGGTGTTCAAACCCGTCACCAGCCCCTACGAGACGGCAATCTATGCCAATGGAATCATCGAAAGCGAGCAGACCGGCGGCTCGAACATCAATATCTATCCAGAGGTTTCCGGTGTGGTCACCCGTGTGATTGTGCGTGAAGGTCAGCGGGTGGCGGCCGGCATGCCGCTGGTAACGATCGACGATACAGTGCAAAGAGCAACCACTGAACAGTTGCGACTGCAGTCCGAAGCTGCTTTGGCGCTGCTTAACGAACTCAAAGCGCAGCCGAGACAGGAGACGCTGGCGATTGCCAAGGCACAGGTCGAACTGGCCGAATCCAATCTGAAAGTGGCACGCGATCAGTACGACAAACGCCGCGCTTCCTACGACATCAATCCGAAATCGATCAGCAAGGACGTGCTCGATACCGCGGAAGACGTGGTCAAGCAGGCGATGGCCGGCGCCGACGTGGCCCGCAAGCAATATGAACTGACCAGGGCCGGCGCATGGAGTTACGACATCCTCAACCAGCAGAAGCAGTACGAGGCACTCAAGCAGACGTACCAGGCAGCCAACACGCTGTTGTCAAAATATACGGTCAAAGCGCAGGTTGACGGCGTCGTGCTCGCCGTCAATACTACGCCCGGCAGCTATGTGTCGTCGCAAGGCGCCTACGATTCCTACACGCAGGGATCCAACCCGCTGGCAGTCATGGGGGCGCCCCAGGACTTTCTGGCCGTGCGCTGCTATATCGACGAGATTCTGGTTTCACGGCTGCCGGCGCCAGACCATATCACCGCCCAGATGTCGGTCCGCGGCACCGAGGTCAAGGTGCCGCTGGAGTTCGTGCGGGTGCAGCCTTACGTTTCGCCGAAAATTCAGTTGTCAAACCAGCGCCAGGAGAAAGTCGATCTGCGCGTGCTTCCGGTGATATTCCGGTTCCAGAAGAAGGGCCTCACGACTGTCTATCCGGGCCAGCTGGTGGATGTCTTCATCGGACCGAAATAGCGCGCCCGCCCGATTTCATATCCTGCAGATCACATGCAATGCGCAATTTTCGATCATTAATGCGACCCCTCGCATGCCTGTGTGTGATCACTGCGATGCTGAATGCCTGCGCGGTGGGCCCCAATTTCGTCCGTCCCGCGCCGCCGGACGCGGACCGTTACACGCGCGAACCGCTGCTTGCAGCGACAGTTGCGGCCGACGATCAAGCGCAGCGGCT
>CAZEAX010000802.1:0-1534 GCA_964510405.1 uncultured Streptomyces sp.
GCGTGGTCGTGGCCTTCATGCCGAAGTGGGGTTTGCTCAAATGGGATGACGCGGATATTCCGTGGCATGCGCTGATATTCAGCGCCGGCGCCTATGCCGGCGGCCTTGCGCTCGACGACACTGGTGCCGCCGAGTGGGGGGTGCGCCAGTTGTTCGGCAACATGGATCTGAGCAAGGTGTCGTTCGGCACGGCCTACACCATTGTCATCTGCATCATGATGTATTCGCACCTGCTGTCGACCTCAAAGACGGTGCGCTCGATCATCATGATACCGATCGTCATCACGATGTCGCGTGCGCTGGGCTGGGACCCGGTCAGTCTCGCGCTGCCGGCGGCGTTCACTATCGACTGGGTGATCGGTCTGCCGATCAGCGGGAAGCCCAACATCATTCTGTATGCGACCGGCCAGTATTCGGTCACCGACAATTTCAAATACGGATTCATCATGAGCACCATCGGCGTCATTCTGCTGGTAATCGCCGGTGCGACATGGTTTCACTGGCTCGGCATAACGCCTTCCTTCGGAGCGATGCCGTCATGAGAACACTCAACGCAATAGTGCCGCTGATTGTTGCCGGTATCGGTTTCGTCGCCTGCGCCGGTGGCGCCGCGGCGGCCGAAACAAAAGCGGCTGAGGTCGCGTCGAAGGCGGCTGCCGCTCCCACCGTAAAGCTGATCGACCAGCGACTGAAACTTGCGAAAGACGGCAGCGCGTCGCTTGCGGTGCGCGTGCAGATCAGCGCCGCCGCGGGCAAGATCGACCTGCCGATTGCAGCTTGGGGCGAGGTGCGGGACTTCACAGTTGAAGAGGCGCCGGCCGACGCCAAGGTCGATATGGTGGCGAAAGGGGCGAATCCGCACTTGAGTGTAACGTTGCCGGCGGCGGCGGAGCCGGTTTCGCTTCGATTCTCGGCGACGATCCCCGCGCCCAAACCACCCGCCAGAGATGCGAGGGGTGGGGACGCCGCCAAGCCGGCGACAGAGGACGCAACCCGGTTCAAGACCTTCGCCCATCGCTTTATGAACGACACGAATCTTCCGGTCGAACGTTACCGGCTCGAAGTGATGTTTCCGGATGGCTATGTCGTGCACAACGTGCCCGAGGCATTGCCGAAAGCCAGGGGTAAAGAAACCGTTTCGCGTGTCAGTCTCATGGAGAGGGACGGATTACAAGGCGCGGCGCTGGAAATCGCCGGACTCAAACTTGGTGACACGACCAGCATGCGCATCGAATACGAGCCGGCGCAGAAGTCGCTTGCCGTGTTCTGGTTCGGCCTGTTGCTGAGCGTGCTGTATCTGGTGTTTTTTCGAGATGTGTTGCGCGCCAAATCTGCGCCGAACACCGCCGAACATCATGCCCGGGATAGTCACAAGGAGCATGAATAGCGAGGCGAGCCCGGCGGTTCTCATATTTGATAACTTTCGGCAAGCGGCCCCTTCATGAGGTACGCGTGCGTTATTCCGGCGCCCGCACGGCGTCCAGCGGGCTCTTGACGCCGCGCCCGCCTTTGTTCATCACGTGCGTGTAGATCA
>CAZEAX010000803.1:0-1527 GCA_964510405.1 uncultured Streptomyces sp.
GAACCGAGATCAACTGCGGCGAGTGTGGAATAGACCGCCATTTTATTTGAGCAGCCCTGCCGTCAGAGTGTGCGCGTCGATTGATCAACCATCATGAGTGTGAAGTATAGGATTTTTGCGCCGCCGATGCCATGCTTTTTTGTCCGACACGACTGCGGCCGCGCGGCCAAGCTTAACCAAACCGTAAATCTGCGTTCACCCGGTTGCAACCCTTCTTCTTGCCTGTTGCGGTGGCCGTCATCATTCGCTGCGACCCCGCATGCAGTAGAAATCCAGTCCTCTTCCGGACGCAACCGGGCAAGTGAGTTCAAACTACTTCCGCTTGCCGTTCGCGGGCGGCGCAGTACGGGTTTCCGGCAAGCGCTCGATCGCGCCGCCGATCAGTGCTTGTCCCAGTTTAAAAAACACATCGGTATTGTCCATTACGCCGGTAAATGCAACCGCGCCGGGCCCGAACGCCGACAACGGTATGTCCGTTGCGGTATGCACGCCCGAATCGCCGCCCACCTGACCGGTCACCAGGTAGGCACCCGCCTTGTCGCGTTCAAGCGGTCCCGCCGGATGGGCGGTGAGCGGGGGAGACTTCACGAACGGCTGCTGCACATCCTGCAATGGCAGCGGATTGGTGCGCCAGTCTTCGTAGCGATCCGCGTTGGCGCCGTAGCCGATTAGAAGACGCTGATCCACGTCGGTCGTGACCGGATAACCGTCGGCGGCGAGCGTATAACGCGGAAATCCCGCCTGTTCATAGATGCCAACCGCCTTGTCGCGCAATGCCGCGCTGCCGCCCTTTGCAGCGGCGTCACTCAGTGCGGAATCGGGCACACGCGACGCGCCGATGATGGCCACACCACCGCACTCGTGATCGGCCGTGATGATAACCAGCGTGCCGGGCGTGCGTTGCGCGAAGTCGCGCGCCACCTTTACCGCACGGTCAAATTCGATCGTGTCGAGGATCCACCGTTCGGTGTCCAGCGCATGCGACTGCTTGTCGATCGAGGCGCCCTCGATCATGAGCACGAAGCCGTTCTTCTGGCGCGCCAGCACATCGATCGCTTTGGCGGCCATTTCGTCCAGCATCGGCTGATCGGGGAGGCCGAAATCGTCGACCACGCTGCCGCCGTTCACGCCGCCCTTGTCGCCGCGCCGCCCGTTGATTTTGTCGAGTGCGACGTTCATGTTCGATAGCGCGAAAAGTCCGAGCAGGCGGTCGGTGTGCGCGGTGTCCAGCGCGGCCAGGTCTTTACGCGTTGCCGCATAGCGAAAGCCCTTGGCCTCGAAGCCGGCAATCAGATCGCGGCCGGGGTCCATCGCCCCCGGTGCCGCCTTCCAGCGCCTGACAATTTCCGCCGTATGCGGGCCGCCCGCCGCGAACGCATAGTCGTTGGCGTTCGTGCGCGCGCTGCCGGCGGTACCCTCGGGCAGGAACCACTTGCGTCCGCCGCCCATCAGCACCTGCAATCCATGCACGTCGCGGTCGTCGAGATATTGATCGACGATGCCGGTGCCCGCACCGCGGCTTGCCGT
>CAZEAX010000804.1:0-1525 GCA_964510405.1 uncultured Streptomyces sp.
GCGGCAATCGACTTCATCAACTTCAGGCCTGATCTCGTAGCGTCCTCTCGCGATCGGTTCTTGCATCCTGCGATGCCCATGAATCGAGAGCGGGCCATCGAGGGCATCTTCAACTACTGCACGCGGCGGTGCGAGTCGTGTGCGTTCACGGAGAACTGCACGCTCTATCAGAGCGAGCGGGAGTATGAGCAGTCGCATCCGGCCGCGAACTCCGCGGACACGGTCCACGATTCGTTCGCAGAGACGTTCCGCCTGCTTGAAGAATGGTGCAAGCGGGAGGGCATCGATTTCTCCGGCATCTGTCGCGACGCGAGCACCGACGAGTCTCGAGCCGCCGCCGAGCGGGCCGACGAGGCGATCCGGGCCGATCCGCTGCAGACGCTGGCCACCGGCTACACGCATGCGACGCTGAGCGTCGTCGATGCGCTGGCGGCGGCGCGGGCGAGGTGTCAGTGGTCGGCCGAGGTTGATGCGGCGCTCGACACCATCGCCTGGCATTCGGGGATGGTCAGCGCGAAGGTGCATCGCGCGCTTCATGGCCTGGCCGAGCGTGGGCAGTATGGCCAGGAGGATCCGGTGCAGAACGACTGGAACGGATCGGCGAAGCTCGCGCGCATCATCGTCGACGAATCGAGGCGGGCGTGGCGGGTGATGCTGTGTGCGGGGGAGGCGCCGGACCGTTCGCCATTGCTCGATCTGGTGGCGCTGCTCGATCGGATCGATCAGGGGCTGGCGGAGCGCTTCCCGCGCGCGATGGAATTTGTGCGGCCCGGGTTTGACGAGCCGATGGAGACGCGGGTATTGCCGGCGACGACGCGGTGAGAGCGCTGGCGGAAAAAGAAAAAGGCCCGATCGCTTTCGCGATCGAGCCTTTTCTTGTCGAGTATTACTGCCGGCAGCGACCTACTCTCCCACACAGTTTCCCATGCAGTACCATCGGCGGTATCAGGCTTAACTTCCGTGTTCGGAATGGGAACGGGTGTGACCCTGATCCTATGACCACCGGCATACTTGTTCCGGGCAGGGCCCGGGAACTTGGTGCCTGGGGTTCGGACTCTCGCGGCGTCGCTCACAAGCGGCACTTAACGCGCGGGCCCGATCGTCCCAGACAATTTCAAAGAGCCAACTGAATATCCTGCAAACGGTAGTTTTGACCGAGCCATACATGCACGCAGCGTTTCTTCTCGTGCATCAGAGAAAAATAGTTATGGTCAAGCCTCACGGCTGATTAGTATCGGTAAGCTTAACGCCTCGCGGCGCTTACACACCCGACCTATCACCTGGTCATCTTCCAGGAGCCTTTAGGAGCCTTACGGCTCGGGAGATCTCATCTTGTGGAGGGTTTCACGCTTAGATGCCTTCAGCGTTTCTCCCTTCCGGACGTAGCTACCCGGCGCTACCGCTGGCGCGATAACCGGTACACTAGAGGTCCGTCCATCCCGGTCCTCTCGTACTAAGGACAGCCCCACGCAAATCTCCTGCGCCCATGGTAGATAGAGACCGAACTGTCTCGCGACGTTCTAAA
>CAZEAX010000805.1:0-1523 GCA_964510405.1 uncultured Streptomyces sp.
GCCAGGATCTGCCGCAGCTTCTTAAAAAGATGGGGCGCGGCCTGCTGGTGACGGAAATGCTGGGTTCAGGGATCAACATGGTGACCGGCGATTACTCGCGCGGCGCCGCCGGGTTCTGGGTCGAAAACGGCGAAATCGCGTACCCGGTGCAGGAAATAACCGTCGCCGGCAATCTGAAAGACATGTTTCTCGGCATCCTCGCGGCAGGCAACGACATCGTCAGGCGCGGGTCCAAGCAGTGCGGTTCGGTGTTGATCGACCGCATGACGATCGGCGGGGATTGACGCCGCCCGGCGCTTACGGTTCAATCACCCTCGCTAGGCGTAGACCGTAGCGGTTCCAACAATCCCGGAGGAGAAGCAAATGAAACGTCGTTCCTTTCTGAAAAAAGCGGCGGCAGGGCTGGCCGTCGGTAGTATTGCGGCACCGGCCATTGCGCAGTCGTCCCAACCGACCGTCAGCTGGCGGCTTGCCTCGAGTTTCCCGAAAAGCCTGGACACCATCTTCGGTGCGGCCGAAGTGATTTCCAAGCGCGTGGCCGCGGCGACCAACGGCAAGTTCACGATCAAGGTTTTTGCCGGCGGCGAGATCGTGCCGCCGTTTTCCGTGGTCGATGCCGTGCAGAACGCGACGGTCGAGTGTTGCCACACCGCGCCGTATTATTTCTTCGGCAAGGACCCGACCTTTGCATTTGCCTGCGCGATCCCGTTCGGGATGAACGCGCGCCAGCAAAACGCGTGGATGTATCACGGTGGCGGCATGGATCTCATGCGCGAGTTTTTCAAGGACTACAACATCATCAACTTTCCGGCCGGCAATACGGGCGCGCAGATGGGCGGCTGGTTCCGCAAGGAGATCAAGACGGCCGCCGACCTGAAGGGCCTGAAAATGCGCGTTGGCGGAACCGGCGGCCTGCCGTTGGCGAAGCTCGGCGTGGTGCCGCAACAGATTCCCGGCGGCGATATCTATCCGGCGCTGGAGAAAGGCACCATCGACGCGGCGGAGTGGGTCGGTCCGTACGACGACGAGAAGCTGGGTTTCTACAAAGTCGCCAAGAATTATTACTATCCCGGCTGGTGGGAGGGCGGTCCCGAACTGGATCTGTTCGTCAATATCAAGGCGTGGGAGGCGTTGCCCAAGGATTACCAGGCGATTCTCGAAAGCGCCTGTTACGAGGCGAACGTCGACATGATGGCCAAGTACGACTCGCTCAATCCTGCTGCGCTCAAGCGGCTGATAGCCGGCGGCGTCAAACTGCAGCCGTTTTCCAACGACATCATGGTCGCGTGCTACAAGGCCACACAGGAAGTGTACGACGAAATTGCCACCAAGAATCCGAAGTTCAAGAAGGTTTACGAGCCGTGGAAGAAATTCCGCGAAGACCAGGTGCAATGGTTCCAGGTCGCCGAAAACAGATTCGACAACTTCATGATCACCGCGGGACGGCAATCGCAGCGCGGCAACAAGAAGTAAGCATCTCCGCATAGACCGCAAAAAACCCCGCTTTGGCGGGGTTTTTTGAT
>CAZEAX010000806.1:0-1518 GCA_964510405.1 uncultured Streptomyces sp.
TCATGCAGTTCAACCGCGACGACAACGGCAAGCTGCATCCGCTGCCGAAGCCGTCCGTCGACACCGGCATGGGGCTCGAGCGCATCGCGGCGGTATTGCAGCACGTGCATTCGAATTACGAGATCGATCTCTTCCAGGATTTGATCAAGGCGGCGGCGCGCGAAACGAAATGCAAGGACCTCGCCAACAATTCGCTGAAGGTCATCGCCGACCATATCCGCGCGTGCGCGTTCCTGATCGTCGACGGCGTGATTCCCGGCAACGAAGGGCGCGGCTATGTGCTGCGCCGCATCGTGCGGCGCGCGATCCGTCACGGCTACAAGCTGGGGCAGAAGCAGCCGTTCTTTTTCAAGCTCGTGGCCGATCTCGTCAAGGCGATGGGCGAGGCTTATCCCGAATTGGCCAAGGCGGGCGAGCGCGTCGCGCAGGTGCTCAAGCAGGAAGAGGAGCGGTTTGCCGAGACGCTCGAGAACGGCATGGCGGTGCTCGAAAGCGCCTTGCAGTCCGAAGACAAGATGCTGGACGGCGACACGGTGTTCCGTCTTTACGATACGTTCGGCTTTCCGCTCGATCTGACCGCGGACATCGCGCGTGAACGCAATATCACAGTCGATCTCGCGGGCTTCGAAGCGGCCATGGGCTTGCAGCGCGAGCGCGCGCGTGCCGCATCCAAATTCGGCGCCCAAAGTGCGGTCGAATACAGCGGACAAAAAACCGAATTCCACGGCTACGATACGTTGACGCTGACGGCCAAAGTCATCGCGATTTACAAGGGCGGCAGCGCAGTCCCCGCGATCGACGCCGGCGATACAGCGGTGATCGTGCTCGACAAGACGCCGTTTTACGCGGAGTCCGGCGGACAGGTCGGCGATCGCGGGCAGCTTGTGTCCAGCCGCGGCACGTTTCACGTCAGCGATACGCAGAAAATCCAGGCGGAAGTGTTCGGCCATCACGGGGTGCTGCATACCGGCGCGCTCGCGGTCGGCGACTCGGTCGAGGCGAAGGTCGATACGGCTTCCCGCTCGCGCGCCGCGTACAACCACTCGGCGACGCATTTGATGCACGCCGCGCTGCGCAAGGTGCTGGGGCCGCACGTGCAGCAAAAAGGCTCGCTGGTCGACGCCGATCGCACGCGCTTCGATTACTCGCACAATGAGCCGTTGACCGCGCAGCAGATCCGCGAAATCGAGAAACTCGTGAATCAGGAAATCCGGGGCAACGCGGCGGTCGAAGCGCGCATCATGAAATACGACGACGCGATCAAGACCGGCGCGATGGCGTTGTTCGGCGAAAAATACGGCGACGAAGTCCGCGTGTTGACGATGGGGGATTTTTCGACCGAGCTGTGCGGCGGCACCCACGTCGCGCGCACGGGCGACATCGGATTCTTCAAGGTGGTGTCGGAGTCCGGCATCGCCGCCGGCGTGCGCCGCATCGAAGCCGTCACGGCGGAAGGCGCGCTTGCGTGGGTGCAGCAACAGGAAACGAGCATGCAGCAGGCGGCAGGCGCGTTGAAGG
>CAZEAX010000807.1:0-1515 GCA_964510405.1 uncultured Streptomyces sp.
AAACCGACCGGGCATGACAGGCCCGACGCCAGCTCGCGATGGATCTGGCTCTCGGTCGTGCGCGCGCCGATCGCGCCCCACGATACGAGGTCGGCGATATATTGAGGCGTGATCATGTCGAGGAATTCGCAGCCCGCGGGCATGCCCATTTCGTTCAATTCGAGCAGCAGTTCGCGCGCGATGCGGATGCCTTCGTTGATGCTGAAGCTGCCGTCGAGGTTGGGATCGTTGATGAGTCCCTTCCACCCGACCGTCGTGCGCGGCTTTTCAAAGTAGACGCGCATCACGAGCAGCAAGTCATCGGCGAGCCGGGTCTTCACCTCTTTCAATTTCGCGGCATATTCCTTGGCGGCCTTCACGTCGTGAATCGAGCACGGCCCCATGATCACCAGCAGGCGGTCGTCCGCGCCGTGCAGGATCCGGTGTATGCCCTGGCGCGCGTCGTACGTGGCCTGTGCCGCTTTGTCGGAGAGAGCAAATTCGCGCAACACGTGCGACGGCGGCACGAGTTCCTTGATCTCCTTGATCCGTAAATCGTCGGTTCTTTGCATCGTTGCCCGCTCAATTCCAGCAAAATCAAAATAGTATAACTCAAGACCGCCCACGGAATGGCGCCGGCCAGCCGCGCCTGGGATGACAGCACAAGCGAAACGATGGTGTAATCCCGGCTCCCGTTCGCAACCCGCCATGCCGGGAATCATAGGGCTCAGCATACCGATGACTTTTAATCTGGCAAACCTGTTCCAGCGGCGCCTTCCGCGCGGCTGTCGTTGGTTGGCGCTCGTCGCAGGCTTTGCCGCGTTGACCGGATGCGCACCCGCCCCGATCAATCCGGACGCCATCACGGTCGCGCCCGAACCAGGCCGCGCGGCAGTCATCGGATGGGGCAACACCCCCGCCGAAAATGCGCGCGCGGCACTCAGCGCGGAGCAGGGCACGCGCGTGACCCGTCTTTTCGTCGCTTATGCCGACGGCCAGAAAATGTCGTTCGGGGAGAACGTCGCACACCTGGCGCCCGGCGAACGCAACTTGATCCTGTCCTGCGGAATTTACATCAACCTCCGTTTCTTTACCTATGACAGCGAATTGCGCGCGACACTCGACGCCAACCGCGTATACCGGTTGCGTGCAAACCCCGAGGGCCGGCGTTGCGAAGCATACCTGGAAGACGTAACGGGCAAGAGCGGCTAGCCCGTTCTGCACGTCTATTTCGCTTCGCCAAGCACCCGCACGCCGTTATCGCTCATCAGGCGCCGGGTCCGGCTTTCGACGACAAGCGTAATCCGAGTCGGCGCATGCAATGCCGCCGGCGCATGAAAGCGGTCATGCGCGCGGGCGGCCGCACCAGGCACGCCACGCCTGCCGGCAATGCGCTTCAAGTTTGCGGGTAAACCCCGCATGATCGAGCAACGGCGACGCCGCCAATCGCGGGCGCAATTCCGCCCGCAGCGACTGGCGCCGGTTCACGTCGCGCGCAAGTTCCACTGCGATACGCACGTAATCCGTTTCGTCACG